>JAOPVD010000240.1 GCA_025966295.1 Frankiales bacterium
CTCCGGGGCTACTGCTACCGGATGCTCGGCTCGAGCTTCGACGCCGACGATGCGGTGCAGGAGACGCTCGTCAAGGCCTGGCAGGGGCTCGACCGCTTCGAGGGCCGGGCCGCCCTGCGCTCCTGGCTGTACCGGATCGCGACCAACGTCTGCCTGGACGCGCTGCGGGCCCGGCAGCGGCGGGCGCTCCCGATGGACCTGTCGTCGCCGGTGCCCGCCACCACTGCGCCGGGGGAGCCGCTGCCGGAGGCGGTCTGGATCGAGCCGGTGCCGGACGGTGACGTCGCACCGCCGGAAGGCGACCCGGCGCAGCGCGCGGTGTTCCAGGACAGCATCCGGCTGGCCTTCGTCGCCGCCCTGCAGCACCTGCCACCGCGGCAGCGGGCCGTCCTGATCCTGCGCGAGGTGCTGTGCTGGCAGGCGAGCGAGGTCGCGGAGCTGCTGGACACCACGGTGGCGTCGGTGAACAGCGCCCTGCAGCGGGCCCGCGCCACGCTCGGTGCGAGCAACCTGCAGGACGCCAGGCCGGCCCGGGAGCTGAGCCCGGCCGACCGGGCGCTGCTGAGCCGCTACGTCGCCGCCTTCGAGAGCTACGACATCCCCTCGCTCGTCACGCTGCTGCACGAGGACGCCAGCATCTCGATGCCCCCGCTGGCCATGTGGCTGCGCGGGCGCCAGGACCTGCACGACTGGTACCTGGGCTTCGGCATCGGCTGCCAGGGCTCGCGCCTGCTGGCGACCGTTGCCAACGGGCTGCCGGCGTTCGGCCAGTACCGCGTCGACCCGGCCGGCGGCCACACGCCGTGGTCGCTGCAGGTCGTCGAGCTCTCAGACGGACGGATCGCGCACGTCCACCACTTCCTGGACACGACGCTGTTCGCTCGCTTCGGCCTGCCCGAGCACCTCTAGGCCGCACAGCGCGGCGAGCCCGACCAGGTGCGCGCTGGCGCCGCACACCACCAGCTGCGCGCCGCGTCCGCGGGCCAGCAGCTGCAGGCGCGCCAGTGCCTCGAGCAGCGCCAGGTCGGGCAGCCCCGCCGCCCCCAGCTCACAGACCAACCGCGTCGCGCCGCCCCCCTGCAGCAGCGAGCCGACCCCGTCGAGCAGCCGCTGCGCCACGCCCGGCCCGAGCGGCCCGAGCACGACGACGACGACCGTCCGGGGCGGTGCGTCGGCAGACCTCACCGGACAGCCTCCTCCTGCTCACACAGGGAAGGACGGCGACCGGGGGCGCGACTCATCGCTGTGGTTGACGGCACCCCCGCTCGGGGGCAGGGTCGGGACTCGACGATGAGGAGAACCGGTGAAGACCAAGGGTGCACTGCTGTGGGGTGTCAAGGAGGACTGGTCGGTCGAGGAGATCGAGCTCGGGGACCCGGTCGCCGGTGAGGTCCAGGTGCAGCTGGCCGCCTCCGGCCTGTGCCACTCCGACGAGCACCTGGTCACCGGCGCCACCCCGGTGCAGTTCCCGGCCCTGGGCGGCCACGAGGGCGCCGGCATCGTCACGAAGGTCGGCCCGGGGGTCACCTCCCTGCAGGAGGGCGACCACGTCGTCCTGGCCTTCATCCCCGCCTGCGGCAAGTGCCCGCCGTGCTCCAGCGGCCACCAGAACCTGTGCGACCTCGGCGCCCACCTGCTCGGTGGGCAGGCCATCGCTGACGGCACCTTCCGCGTCCAAGCGCGCGGGCAGGGCGTCTCGCCGATGTGCCTGCTCGGCACCTTCTCGCCGTACGTCACCGTCCACGAGGCCTCGGCCGTCAAGATCGAGGACGACATCCCGCTCGATAAGGCCGCGCTCGTCGGCTGCGGCGTGACGACCGGCTGGGGTTCCTCGACCAAGGTCGCGGACGTGCGGCCCGGCGAGACGGTCGTCATCATCGGCATCGGCGGCGTCGGGATCAACGCCGTACAGGGTGCGGTGGCTGCCGGCGCGAAGCGGGTCATCGCGATCGACCCGGTGCCGTTCAAGCGCGAGCAGGCCAAGGCCTTCGGCGCCACGCACGTCTTCGAGAGCGCGGCCGGGGCCGTCGAGGCGGTCGGCGAGCTGACCTGGGGCCGGATGGCCGAGAAGGCCGTCATCACGGTCGGCGACATCCAGGGCGAGGACATCGAGGAGGCGATGAGCCTCATCGGCAAGGGCGGCCGGGTCGTGGTCACCGGCATGGGCAGCGCCATGAACATGGACGTCAAGCTCAACCTGTTCCTGTTCACGCTGTTGCAGAAGGACCTGCAGGGCGCCATCTTCGGCGGCTCCAACCCACGGGCCGAGATCCCGGCGCTGCTGTCGATGTACCGCGAGTGCCGGCTCAAGCTCGACGAGCTGGTCACGACCACCTACCGGCTCGAAGACATCAACCAGGGGTACCAGGACATGAGGGACGGCAAGAACCTGCGCGGCATGATCGTCTACACCGACGCGGACCGCTGATGACCACCGTCGACACCCCAGTCCTGGACCGCACCCGGCTCTACGTCGGTGGCGCCTGGATCGACTCGGCGGGGGAGCGCACGATCGACGTGCTGAACCCGGCCACCGAGCAGGTCATCGGCCGGGTCGCGGAGGGCACGGCCACCGACGTGGACAGGGCCGTCGCCGCGGCCAAGGAGGCGTTCCCCGGCTGGTCCGCGCTGTCGCCGGTCGAGCGGGCCGCGTACCTGCAGAGCGCCGCCGCGCTGCTGACCGCGCGCACCGACGAGGTCGGTCAGCTCATCTCCGACGACATGGGCATGCCGCTCGGCTTCGCGAAGATGATCCAGGTCGGCCTCCCGGCTTTCAACCTGGCGCACTTCGCCGACCTGGCCCGGACCTTCGCCTTCGACGGCGAGCAGGTCGGCAACTCCGTCATCGTGCGCGAGCCGGTCGGCGTGGTCGGCTGCATCACGCCGTGGAACTACCCGCTGCACCAGGTGGTCCTGAAGGTCGGGGCCGCACTCGCCGCCGGCTGCACCGTGGTGGTCAAGCCCAGCGAGGTCGCCCCGCTGTCGGCGTACGCGCTGGCCGAGGTCTTCGACGCGGCCGGGCTCCCGGCCGGCGTCTTCAACCTGGTCTCCGGGTACGGCGAGGACGTCGGCGAGGCGCTCGTGGCGCACCCCGACGTCGACATGGTGTCCTTCACCGGCTCGACCCGGGCCGGCAAGCGGATCGCTGAGGTGGCCGGCAAGCAGGTCAAGCGGGTCGCCCTCGAGCTCGGTGGCAAGTCGGCCAACGTCATCCTCGACGACGCCGACCTCGACAAGGCCGTCGCCGACGGCGTCGGCAAGTGCTTCCTCAACTCGGGCCAGACCTGCTCGGCGCTGACCCGGATGCTGGTCCCGGCCGACAAGCTGGAGCAGGCGGCGCAGATCGCCGCCGCCACGGCCGCCGCCTTCTCGGTCGGCGACCCCGGCGATGCCAGCACGAAGCTCGGGCCGCTGGTGAGCAGCGCCCAGCTCGCCCGGGTCCGGGGCTACATCGCCCAAGGCATCGCCGAGGGCGCCACCCTGGTCACGGGCGGCGCCGAGCCGGTGCGCGACACCGGCTACTTCGTCGCACCGACGGTGTTCTCGGACGTGACCCCGAGCATGACCATCGCCCGCGAGGAGATCTTCGGCCCGGTGCTGGTGCTGATGCCCTACACCGACGAGGAGGACGCGGTCCGCATCGCCAACGACAGCGAGTACGGCCTCGCCGGCGGCGTGTGGTCCGGTGACCCGGAGCGCGCGCTGCGGGTGGCGCGCCGGCTGCGGGCCGGGCAGGTCGAGGTCAACGGCGGTGCCTTCAACCCGGCGGCGCCGTTCGGTGGCTACAAGCAGTCCGGCATCGGCCGGGAGGCCGGCAGCTACGGCCTCGAGGAGTTCCTGGAGACCAAGGCCATCCAGCGCTGACCGGCCCCGGTCAGCTGGCCGCCCCGAGGGCCGCGGCCTGCGGCCACGGTCCGGGTGCGGGCTCCGCGTCGGCCACGACCCGCCGGTACGCCGCCTCGTAGCCGGCCGTCATCGCGGCGGTGCTGAAGGACGCCTCGACGTGGGTGCGGCAGTCGAGCGCGCAGAGCCGGCGGGCGGCGCTGACCGCCGCCGGCAGGTCGGCCGCCGCGTCGACCACGACACCGGTGACGCCGTCGACGACGACCTCCGGGACCGCGCCGCGCCGCAGCGCCGCCACCGGGGTGCCGCACGCCATGGCCTCGATCATGACCAGGCCGAACGGCTCCTCCCAGCAGATCGGGAACAGCAGGCAGCAGGCCCGCTGGAGCAGGTCACGCTTCGCGCCGGCGTCGGCGACGCCGAATACCGTCACGTCCGGGCCGAGCCGGGGCGCCACCTCGCGCCGGAAGTACTCCTGCTCGAGCGGCTCGCTGCACTTGCCGGCGAGCACCAGCGGGAGCCCGGCGGCCCGCGCGGCGTCGATCGCCAGGTGCGGCGCCTTCTGCGGGTGGAAGCGGCCGAGGAACAGCGCGAACGGCTCCTTGTCCGAGCGGAACGGGTAGGTCTCGACGCGGACGCCGTTGGGCACCGTCCCGACCCAGGGCAGGTCGGCCGCGGCACCGCGCTGGGCGTCGGACAGCCCGACCAGCCGCACCGTGTCCCGGAGCGCCCGGTAGTAGGCGCCGGACTCGCCGGTCACCGGTCCGTGTGCCGTGACCAGGGTCGGTACCGGCCGGCGGCGCGCGAGCAGGGGGGTGGCGAGGGCGTGGTCGTGCACCAGGTCGATGTCGAGCTGCTCGAGCAGGCCGCCCACCCGGGCGGCGTGCAGCAGCTCGGGCAGCAGCTCGCCCAGCTCACCTGACCGGGGCACGTCGCAGGCCGGCAGGTAGCGCTGCGCCCGGGTGCCGCGCCGGCCGGCCGCCACCAGGGTGAGGTGGTGCCCGCGTTCGACCAGACCGTCGACCAGGTCGGCCACGACGCTCTCGATCCCGCCGTACGCCGGGGGTGGCACGGCGTAGTAGGGCGGCGCGACCATCGCGATCCGCAGCGAGCTGCTGCCGCTTCCGGCGCGCGGGCCGGGCAGCGCAGCGGGCGACGCGGGCATCGGGGGAGTCCCTTCTGGTCAACCGCGGTAGGAGGCCGCGGTCAGAGGCTGGCGGGCCTCCCGGAACAGCTCGATGTCGGGCGGCAGCCCCTCGAGGTCCCAGTCGTCGGCGGTGACCGAGAGGGAGACCTCGGTGCCGGCGAGGCGCAGCCGTTCGATCCGCAGCGGCAGCAGCGGCGGCGGCACTGCCGGGTCGCACCAGAGCTTGCCGAACGGGACCCAGGGCTCGAAGCGCAGCAGCGTCCGCAGCAGGTACAGCGGGGACGCGGCCGACCAGGCCTGCGGCTCGCAGGAGGTCGGGTAGGGGACGGGTGCGGCGAACTCGGCCCGGTCGAAGCCGCAGAACAGCTCGGGCAGCCGACCGCCGAAGTGCCGGGCCGCGTCGAGCAGCGCGAGCGCGACGGTCTGCGCCTCCTCGACGAAGCCGTACCGCATCAGGCCGGCGGCGATGAGCGCGTTGTCGTGCGGCCAGACCGAGCCGTTGTGGTAGCTCATCGGGTTGTACGCGCCCATGTTGGTGGCGAGCGTCCGGACCCCGAAGCCGCTGAACATCTGCGGGCCGAGCAGGTGCTCCGCCACCGAGGCGGCCTTGTCCTCGTCGACGATGCCGGTCCACAGGCAGTGCCCCATGTTGGAGGCGAGCGCGTCGACGGGCCGCTTGTCGCCGTCCAGCGCCAGGGCGTAGTAGCCGTGCTCGGGCAGCCAGAAGACCTCGTTGAAGCGCTGCTTGAGGGCGCTCGCCCGGTCCGCCCAGTGCCGGGCCAGCGCGTCGTCCCCTGCCTCGGTCGCGAAGTGCGCCCTGGCGAGGAAGGCCCCATAGGCATAGCCCTGCACCTCCACCAGGCTGATCGGCGGCTCCGCGAAGGCGCCGCTGGCGAAGGTGATCGCGTCGAAGGAGTCCTTCCAGCCCTGGTTCACCAGGCCGCGGTCGGTCGCGCGCTGGTACTCCACGAAGCCGTCCGCGTCCCGGTCGCCGTGCTGCTCGATCCAGGCCAGCGCGCGGTCGGCGTGCGGCAGCAGCGCGTCGACATGCGCGCGCTCGAGGCCCCAGCGGCGCAGCTCACCGAGCAGCATGACGAACAGCGGCGTCGCGTCGACGCTGCCGTAGTAGCAGGCCCCACCGCCCAGCGCGGCCGCCGCGTCGAGACCGGCCCGGACCTCGTGCAGGATCCGGCCGGGCTCCTCCTCGGTGAGCGGGTCGACCCGGACGCCCTGCAGGTCGGCCAGGGTCTGCAGCGTCCCCAGCGCCACGGACGGGTCGAGCGGCAGCAGCATCCAGCTGGTCAGGAGCGCGTCACGGCCGAACAGCGTCATGAACCACGGGGCGCCCGCCGCCACGACCACCCGCTCCGGGTGGTCGGCGTCGAAGATCCGCAGCATCCCGAGGTCGGTCGCGCTGTGCCGCAGCAGGTCGATCAGGCCGTCGTCGGGGGTGCTGACCGCCGGTGCCGCTCGGCGCCAGGCGGCCAGCTGCGCCGCCGGCTCGCTGGTCTCGACGGCCTGCCCGGGACGGAAACGGGCCGGGGCCTCCGCGCCCTGCAGCACCGGCGTGACGTGCACCGACACCGTGACGTCCTGGTGCTTCGGGACCACGAGCTGCCACTGCAGCCCGGCCGGCGAGGTGCTCGGCGCGCGGTCCGCCCGCACCACCACCGCTTGGGCGCCGTCGCCCTCCGGGCGCCCCAGCCGCAGGCCGTCGGGCTCCGCTGCGCGCTGCACGTCGGTGCGCTCCCGGACCCGGCCCTCCTTGACCTCGAACAGCCCGGCGAAGTCGGAGTCCACCGCCAGCTCGAGCTGGACCCCCGCGACCTCCCGGCCGAGGTTGCGCACCGTGACGTCCTCCCGCAGGCCGTTGCCTACGTAGCGGCGCCGGACGACCAGCAGCGTGCTGTCCGCCGTCCCCGGCCGAGGCGGACGGCGCAGCACGAACGTGCCGGCGTACGGCGTCACGCTCTGGACGGCCAGCGGTTCGAGCGCTTGGCCGTCGACGGCCAGCTCCAGGCGGCTCACGAACCGGGTGTCGCGGTAGAACAACCCCTGCTCGGCGCCGGTGCGGATGTCGCCGGATCGGCCGCAGATGCAGAAGGTCACCCCTTCGATCAGGGTCACCGTGCCCGCATGGGCCGTCGCCTGCGGCGCACCCCCGTATGCCCAGCCCTCGGTCATGGGATCTCCATACCTCCTGGGTCGGGAGGAATGCCTCCCGCCCACCGGCTCTTGACGCCATCAGACGAGAGGGGACCTCATGAACGGCTTCGCACCGCCGGTCGTGGCGACGCATGGCGCCACCGACCCGGACGCGCCACTGGTCGTGCTGCTGCACGGTCGGGGGTCGCACGAGCAGGAGATCCTCGGGCTGGCGCAGCACCTGCCGACCGGACCGGCGTACGCGGCCGTCCGGGCACCGATCGCGGAGGGCGGCGGCTTCGCCTGGTTCGCCAACCGGGGGATCGGCCGACCGGTGGCGGCGTCGCTGCGCGCCACGATGGACTGGTTCCGGGCCTGGCTCGACGAGGTCGCGCCCGCCGGCCGACCGGTGGTCGTGGTGGGCTTCAGCGGTGGGGCCGCCTTCGCTGGTGGCCTGGTGCTGGACGAGCCGGCCCGGTACGTCGGGGCCGGCATCCTGTTCGGCACGCTGCCGTTCGACGCGGGCCTCCCGGTGGAGCCCGCCCGCCTCGCCGGGCTGCCGGTGTTCGTGGCGCAGGGCGAGCAGGACACGGTCATCCCGCGCGGGCTGCTCGACCGCACCTGGGACTACCTGACGAACGCGTCCGGCGCGCCGGCCTACGCGTTGCAGGAGCCCGGCGGCCACGGCGTCTCGGCCGAGACCGTGGCGCACCTCGGCGGTTGGCTGCAGGCCCGGCTGTCGTTCGTTCAGGAGCGGGGCCGGGGCTCGACGCTCACGGCGCCGTGGGACGGGCTGCCCGGCGGGCTGCTCCCGGAGCGGTCCGGGTCGCGGCCCGCGGTCAGCACCAACACCCCGCAGGAGCAGCTCAGCCAGCAGTCGCCGCCAGCACTGCAGGAGCGGCTGTTCGCCCGGTTGTCGCAGCTCGACGGCGTGCGCACCCGGCCGTCGGCGATCTCGGTGCCCGGGGCGCGGGCCTTCGTCCTGGGCGACGCCACCGGTCCGGACGAGGCGTTCCTGGTCCGGCACGTCGGCGAGTTCGCCCACCTCCACCCGGCGTACGACGGCTCGTTGCACCTCGCGCTGCCGCCGGCGCTCGCGGCCGACGTGGTCGCCAAGGGCTGGGGGGTGGCGCATCCGCTGGCGGGACTGCGGGTCACTCTCGGCATGGTGATGCTGTTCGGGCCGCGTGACGACGCGGAGCTCGAGGTCGTGAGCGCCGTCGTCGGTGCCAGCCACGCCTGGGCGACCGGCCGCCTCGACGGTTAGCCCGTCAGGCCCAGGAAGAGGCGTACCCGACCAGGGCGCGGGCCTGCGCGGTCACCGGGCGGCCGGCAGCGGCTGACCGCGCAGCAGCAGGCGCGCGCCCTGCTGCCCGTGCCCGTCGGCACAGGTCGTGTAGTTCGTCCACCGGGCGCCGAGCTGCCTGGCCATGCAGTCCGCGGCCCGCTCGGCACCCACCAGGTTGCTGCCGCCGAACCAGCGGTTCATGGCCGTCGTGGCCGCGGTGACGTTGCCGGCGTAGGCCCGCACCGACTGCAGGTGCGCCCACTCGTGGGAGACGACGTCGTAGATCCGGGACGCCGGGACGCGCGGGGAGATGTAGACGCGGTCGTGGTACCAGTCCGCGGTGCCCCAGCTGCCGTACGCGTTGGAGAGCACCCAGCTGGCGGCGCCGCGGTGGTAGCCCGGGATCCGCGCGACCGCCTGCTCCATCCGCTGCTGCGCGCTGGCGGCGCGGACCGGCGGCGCGACCCGCCGGCTGGTGGCCTGGGGCCGCGGCTTCGGGGCCGCCTTGGCGGCCGCGCGCGGCACCGTCAGCTGCACCGTGACCTCGCCGGCGGCGGCGCGGGGCCGGGGCTTCGGGGCGGCCGGGGCGGGGT
>JAOPVD010000242.1 GCA_025966295.1 Frankiales bacterium
CCGCGGATCAAGGGCATCATCACGGCGCTGCACCAGGTGCTGGACAAGCCGCAGGTCCGGTTGCTCGGCAACGTCGAGTACGGCGTGGACCTCAAGCTCGAGGACCTGCAGCGGTTCTATGACGCCGTCGTCTTCACGACCGGTGCCGAGAAGGACCGCGACCTCGACGTCCCGGGGATCGACCTGCCGGGCAGCTTCGGTGGCGCCGACTTCGTGTCCTGGTTCGACGGGCACCCGGATGTGCCGCGCGAGTGGCCGCTGGAGGCCCGCAGCATCGCCGTCGTCGGCGCCGGCAACGTCGGGCTGGACGTGGCCCGGATGCTGGCCAAGACCGCCGAGGAGCTGCTGGTCACCGAGATCCCGCAGAACGTCTTCGACGGCCTGGCGGCCAGCCCGGTCCAGGAGGTGCACGTGTTCGCCCGCCGCGGGCCGGCGCAGGCGAAGTTCACGCCGCTGGAGCTGCGCGAGCTCGACCACAGCCCGAACGTCGAGGTGATCGTCGCGCCCGAGGACATCGAGTACGACGAGGGCTCGGTCGCGGCGATCAACAGCGACAACCAGACCAAGATGGTGGTCCGCGAGCTGGAGCGGTACGCGATGCGCGAGCCCGGCGACCGGCCCCGCAAGCTGTTCCTGCACTTCTTCGAGAGCCCGGTCGAGGTCTACGGCGACGGCAAGGTGGAGGGCTTCCGGACCGAGCGCACCGAGCTCACCGGTGACGGCAACGTGCGCGGGACCGGCGTGGTGCACGACTGGCCGGTGCAGGCGGTCTACCGCTGCGTCGGGTACCGCTCGTCCGAGCTGCCCGGGCTGCCGTGGGACGGCCGCAACCACGTGGTGCCGCACGCCGCCGGGCGGGTGCTGGACCTGGACGGCAACCACCTGGCCGGGATCTACGTCAACGGCTGGGTCAAGCGCGGCCCGGTCGGGCTGATCGGCCACACCAAGGGCGACGCGATCGAGACCGTCCGGTCGCTGCTGGAGGACCTGCCGGCCGGCCCGCGGGCCACCGAGCCGTCCGAGGACGCGGTCGTGGAGTACCTGGAGGGCAAGGGCATCCGCTACACCACGTGGGACGGCTGGTACCGGCTGGACGCCCACGAGAAGTCGCTCGGCGCCGCCTTCGGCCCGGTCGGCGAGGCCCCTCGGCTGCGGGTCAAGGTGGTCGACAAGGACGCCATGACCGCCATCAGCCGCGCCGAGGCCTGACCGCCGGAGCCGCGCGCCCGGTCAGGCGCGGGGCAGCGTGACGGTGAAGCGGCCGCCGGGTCCGGGGCTGCAGGTGACGTCGCCGCCCACCGAGCGGGCCAGTCGCCGGGCCAGCGCCAGCCCCAGCCCCAGGCCGGTGCCCTGGTGGCCGTCCTGCGGCGCGAGCCGCCGGCCCGGGTCGAAGACGTCCTCCTCGGCGCCGGCCGGTACGCCGGGTCCGTCGTCGAGCACCTCCAGGTGCACGCCGTGGGCGGTGGCGGTCACCCGCAGCCGCACCCGGTCGGAGTAGCGCTCGGCGTTCTCCAGCAGCGGCGCCAGCACGCGCTCAACCACCGCCTCGTCGGCCCCCACGAACGGGACCGCACCGGCGGTCTCCACCGGGTAGCCCTGCTGGCGGGCGACGGCCAGCGGGTCGGAGCGGCCGCGGGCGTCCGCGCTCTCGGCCCGGGCCGCGGTCAGCAGGGTGTCGAGGATCCGCTCCATCCGGCGGGCGCCCTCGCCGACCGAGGCCATCGCCTGCACGGCCTGCTCCGGGGTGCGCGGGCGGGAGGCGAACAGCTCGGCCTCGGCGATGATGCCGGCCAGCGGGGTGCGCAGCTCGTGCGAGATCTCGGCGGACAGCTGCTGCTCCCGGCGCAGCACGGCCGCCAGCCGGTTGAGGACGGCGTCCAGGGTGCCCGCCAGGTCGGCCAGCTCGCCCGGGCGGGGCTCCTCGCCGAACCGCCCGGACTGGTCGCTCGCCGACCACTCGCCGGCCTGCCGGGTCATCTCCGTGACCGGCTTGAGGGCCCGCACCGCGACCGAGCGGGACAGCAGGTAGACCAGCCCGACCAGGCTCAGCCCGAGCGCCAGCGCGGCCGCCTCCGTCGAGCGGGCGCTCCGCTGGTAGGGCTCCAGCGACACCGCGGCGACGATGGTGCCCACCTGCCGGTGGCCCTGGTGGATCCCGAGGGACACGAACAGGCTGCGCGGCGGCTCCTCCTTGCGGAGCAGCCGCCCGTCGGTGCCGGCCAGCTGGTCCGCGGTGCGCTGCAGCGCCTGCCCGCCGGTGGGCCGCTCCACAGGGGTGTGCCCCTCGTAGATCCAGATGCTGGAGTCCAGCGCGGTGTCGCGCTCGTTGTCGGTGACCAGCAGGCTGCCGTCCGGGCGGACCGCGACGGTCGCGAGCGCCGCCTCGGCGCGGCTGCGCACGACGTTCTCGGCCTCGGCGTCGAGCCGCCGGTCGAGCAGCACCGCGAACACGCCGGTGAGCACCAGGACGGCGGCGCCGGCCGCCACCGTCGCGGACAGCGCGAGCCGCCCGCGCAGCGTGCGGGGTGCCCTCACGCCGGCAGGGCGCGGTACCCGACCCCGCGGACCGTCTCGATGCGGTCCGGGGCGCCGACCTGGAGCAGCTTGCGGCGGACGCGGGCGACGTACTGGTCGAGGGTGTTCTCGTGCACGATCGCGCCGTCCGGCCAGCCGGCCCGGAGCAGTTCGCGGCGCCGCACCACCTCGCCGGGGCGGCCGAGCAGCGCGGCCAGCAACCGGAACTCGGTGGGGGACAGCGGCACGGTGCGGCCGTCCCGGGTGAGGGCGTGCACGGCCGGGTCCAGCACCAGGCCGCTCAGCGAGGCGGTGGCCGAGGTCTCGCTGTGCCGCACCAGCACACGGACCCGGGCGAGCAGCTCGGCGACGTGGAAGGGCTTGGTGAGGTAGTCGTCACCGCCGGCGGCGAAGCCCGCGAGGCGCTCGTGCACGGCGTCCTTGGCGGTCAGGAACAGCACCGGCGCGGTCAGCCCGCGGGCGCGCAGCGCCAGGCAGACGTCGCGGCCGTCGGCGTCCGGGAGCCCGATGTCGAGCACCACCGCCGCGGTCTGCGTCCCGGCGCTCGCCAGGGCCGAGTGGCCGTCGACCGCGGTGACCACGGTGAGGCCCTCCTCGCGCAACGCGCGGGCGACGACGTCACGCAGGGCATGGTCGTCCTCGACGAGCAGCACCGTGGGCACGCCCCCAGCATCGCAGCCGGGAGGTGCCGCTCCCTGCCGGACGGCGCCACGGTCAGGTTGCCGTCAGGGGTGTGATCATGAGCCGCCCATGGCAGGGTGACGCCTTCGCGCTGGTTCGGGGGGGTTGGGGTGGGTATCGCTGCACGTCTCGCGGTGAGGGGTGCGCGCCTGCGGCTGCTCACCCTCGCCCCGCTGCTGCTGCTCGGCGCGCTGGCGGTGCCGCCGGCCGACGCGGGCGCGCCCCTGACCGGCGTCGACGTCTCGAAGTACCAGCACGACGACGGCCGGGCCATCGACTGGGACGCGGTACGGCGCTCGGGGCAGACCTTCGCCTTCCTCAAGGCCACCGGCGGCAGCGACCGGGTCGACCCGTGGTTCGCCCGGGAATGGGCGGCGGCGGGGCGCGCGGGGATGGTCCGCGGGGCCTACCACTACGCGGACCCCTCCGGCAGCGCCGACGCCCAGGCCGCGCACGTCGTGTCGGTGGTGGGGTCCACCCGCGAGCGGGGCAACCTCGGCATCGTCCTCGACCTGGAGAGCACCGGCGGCCTGGCGCCGCGGCAGCTGGTCGCCTGGGCGCACGCGTTCCTGTCCGGCGTCGAGCGGCGCACCGGCCGGGTGCCCATCGTCTACAGCTACCCGTACTTCTGGCAGACCGCGATGGGCGGCGACCGCTCGTTCGGCGCCTACCCGCTGTGGCTGGCCCGGTACGCCGACACCGCGCCCGACCCGCTGCCCGGCTGGTCGCGCTGGACGTTCTGGCAGCGGAGCAGCACGGGCCGGGTCCCCGGCATCCCCGGCACCGTGGACCTCGACGTGATGTGCTGCAGCGCGGGCACGCTGACCGCCCTCGCCGACGGTCGGAGCAGCCCGATCACCGGGCTCTGGCGCCGGCTCGGCGGCGCCTCCGGGCAGCTCGGGCTGCCGCTCGGACCCGAGGTCGCCGTACCCGGCGGCTGGGGGCAGAGCTTCGAGAAGGGCTTCGTGGCGACCACCCGGGCGCACGGCACGCACGCCGTGCTGTCGGCCGTCTACGGCCGCTACCGCACCGCCGGCGGGGCCCGCGGCGCGCTGGGCGTGCCGGTGGCTGCCGCCCAGCTGGTGGTGCCCGGCGTGACGATGCAGGCCTTCGCCGGCGGCCGGATCGTGAGCTCCGCGGCGACCGGCACCCACGCGGTCGCCCCGCCGCTCCTGGGCCGCTGGCTGCGCGACGGCGGCGTCCGCTCGCCCGCGGGCCTGCCGA
>JAOPVD010000266.1 GCA_025966295.1 Frankiales bacterium
ACAGGTGGTAGAGCGCCGCCCACGCAGCCCAGCCCAGGAGGATCAGAAACGCCAAGCCGACTAAGAGCAAGCCCGAGAGCGACAGAGTCAGCCGTAGGCCGCGCAGGCGTTGCATTCGATCAGGATAAGTGGCAGACGGAGAAGGCCGGTTACTCACGCACGGCAGCGGCACCTATTACACGGTCGCCCCGGCGTCCAAGTAGGCAGCCATGACGACGTCGTCCACGTACTCGCCGTTCAACAGGAACTCACCCCGGAGGACACCTTCGATCGAGAAGCCGCACGCTTCGTACAGGCGGCGGGCACGGGCATTCGGTGCAAGGACTCGGAGCGACACCTTGCGCGCACCGCGGCTACGTGCTTCCTCCAGCGCCGATGCCATGAGCCTGCGTCCGATCCCGCTGCCCTGGCGGGCTGGAGCGACCGCCAGCCCGTTGATGACCAAGACATGAGCGTGAGAGGGCAACGGCCCCGGTTGGTTCAGCCTCACATATCCGCTGACAACCCCCTCCTCCTCGGCAACCAGCACGTCCGCGATGGACTCCACGTCGAGCAACGCCTCGGACGGGGCGGGGGTTGGCCCGGGCGAGACGTCAGCGGTCCACGTCGCAAAGTGGATGGGCAGCAGCACCGCCTCATCGTCAGGACGGGCAAGTCGGATCGTGAGCACCCGCAAACGGTAGTCCGACCGGGCAACCGGATGAACCGCCCCGGCACTGGTGGAGGCGCTGAGGACGCGGAGCTGTCGCTCATCCGAAAGACACGGCGGCTCGCCGTCGACACGACCGATGACGGTTCGGTCGAGTCCGGGATCGCCTGGTGGACGAGCTCACAGCTGCCGGCGGCGAGGGGATGGTCGTCAAGCCGTTCGGCGGTACCTGCGGATGATCTAGGGCCCGGGGCCTGCGGGGCGAGGAAGGTGAACCGGGCGGTCTTAGCTGGGCCGTCGAGGGCGTCGAAGACCGGCCAGTAGAAGGCGCGCCCCAGCTGGTTGGTTGCCAGCACGTCCGCGCGGCCGTTGCGGACCCACGCAGGTGCGTTGGCCGGGCGCGCCGAGTCGGATAGGTGCGTGCGTTCGGGGCGAGCATCGCGCCCTCCTCGCGGCGCAGCCCCGGAGCGCGCCGGTTGCCGCCGTACGCCGGGAGGCCGGCGTCCTGCGGCGTGAGCTTGGCCCGCCGGGAGGCCAGGAACTCACGGACCTCGGTCTCGTTGTCCACGACGTCGACGCTAGGACGCGACCTTCGTTCCGAACGCCGAGGTGAAGGGTGCTCCATCGGTCTACGAGTTCGCCGAGGGCGGCGCGCTCACGTTCAACTACTGAACTGGCGTTCGTGACGCGCTCGTCCGACAACGTTCCCGGTAGCGGGTGGCCGGCCCGACGCCGATAATCCATGCCGTGGCGGAAGACCGCGCTCGGGTGGTGGTGGCCGACGACGACGTCCTGCTCCGGGAGGGCCTGGCCAGTCTCCTGACGACGTCCGGGTTCGACGTCGTCGGCCGCTGCGCCGAACCTGACCAGCTGCTGGCACTGGTCCGGCAGCTGCGACCCGACCTGGTGATCGTCGACATCCGCATGCCGCCCACGTACACCACCGAAGGCCTCGACGCGGCGCGGATCATCCGCCACGAGCTGCCCGAGATCGCCATCCTGGTCCTGTCCGCCCACGTCGAGCTCGAGCAGGCGACCGAGCTGCTCGCCAGCGGGCAGCGCAGCGGCTATCTGCTCAAGGACCGGGTCAGCGACGTCGACGACTTCGTCGAGACCCTGGACCGGATCATCCGGGGGGCCGCGGTGGTCGACCCTGCTCTCGTGCAGGAGCTGCTCGCCGCCCGCCGGGTCGAGGACCCGCTGCAGGACCTGTCGGCACGGGAGCGGGAGGTGCTGGCCCTCATGGCCGAGGGTCGCTCCAACGCCGGCATCGGCCACCAGCTGTGGGTGACCGAGGGCACCGTCGAGAAGCACGTCCGCAGCATCCTGATGAAGCTGCAGATCATGGAGACGGCCGAGGACCACCGCCGTGTGCTCGCCGTGCTGACGTTCCTCGACAGCCACTGAGCGACCCCACAGGCCGGTACCCCCGGGCCCCCGCTGGCCGGTAGCCGGAACTGCAGGTGACGCCGACGACGGCGGAGGCCGGCGCGGCGAGGCTGGGTCCTGAGCAGCCGGCCGCGTCCGGACCGTGGCCCCGAGGAGGTGAGCGCGATGCTCTCCGACCTGCCGACCCACGGCGGTGAGTTGCACACGGCCGGCACCGCCGGACGGCTGAACTGGCTGCGGGCCGGCGTGCTCGGCGCCAATGACGGCATCGTGTCGGTCGCCGGGATCGTCGTCGGGGTGGCCGGTACGTCGGCCAGCCTCGCTGTCGTGTTCACGGCGGGCCTCGCCGGCCTGGTGGCCGGCGCGGTCTCGATGGCCCTGGGCGAGTACGTGTCGGTGAGCAGTCAGCGGGACAGCGAAGCCGCCCAGATGGACCAGGAGAAGCGGGAGCTGGCCGCCTTCCCCGAGGCCGAGCTGGACGAGCTGACCGCCCTCTACACGGCCAAGGGACTCAGCCCGGACACCGCCCGCCAGGTCGCGGAAGAGCTGACCGATCGCGCCCCCCTCACCGCCCACCTCGAAGCCGAGCTCGGCATCGACCCGGACGACCTGGCGAGCCCTGCACAGGCCGCCGGCGCCTCGGCCTTGTCGTTCACCGTCGGTGCGCTGCTACCGCTCGCCGCGATCCTCCTCCCACCGCGCGCCTGGCGGGTACCGGTCTGCGTGGCCGCCGTCCTGGTCGCCCTGGCCCTCACCGGCAGCGTCAGCGCCCGGCTCGGCGGGAGCAGCCCGCGGCGGGCCGCCCTCCGCGTGGTCGTGGGCGGCGCGCTGGGGCTGGCCCTCACCTACGGCATCGGCCATCTGTTCGGCACCGCCATCGGCTGACGCGCACGCCGGCGTCGCAACGCATCCACCACCAGAGGAGCGACATGCACACGACATCGCTGGAGACGGCCCCGCTCGGCAAGACCACGACACCGACGATCGGGGTCGTCGGCCTCGGTCACATGGGCGGCGCGATGGCAGCCCGGCTGCTCGCCGCCGGGTACGCCGTGCACGGCATGAACCGCACCCGTCGGCGGGCCGAGGAGCTGATCGCGGGCGGCCTGCAGTGGCACGACACCCCGTGCGAGGTGGCGGCGGCCAGCGACGTCGTCCTCACATCGCTGCCCGACGACAACGGGTTGGCGGGGGCCGCCTCGGGACCGGCCGGGATCCTCACCGGCCTCAGCGCGCGAACGACGTGGGTCGACCTGAGCACCGTCAGCCCCGCGGCGAGCCGCGAGATGGCCGTCCGGGTGCGGGCCGCGGGCGCCACCATGCTGGATGCGCCGGTCTCCGGGAGCGTGCCCCAGGTGCGGGCCGGAACGCTCACGATCATGGTGGGCGGTGACGCCGCGGCCTATGACCGCGTCGAGCCGGTGCTGCGTGAGCTCGGCACGCCCACCCACGTCGGCGCGAACGGGCAGGGCCTGGTGCTCAAGCTCGCGGTGAACATCAGCCTCGCGGTCCAGATGCTGGCGTTCGCCGAGGGGCTGCTGCTCGCCACGCGCGCGGGGCTCGACCGGGAGCTGGTGCTGGACGTGATGACGACCAGCGCGATCGGCTCGCCCATGCTCAAGGCCCGCGCGCCGCTGATCTTCGATCCTCCTGCCGAGGCGTGGTTCAGCCTCGGGCTCATGCGCAAGGACGTCGAGCTGGCACGCGACACGGCCGACGGCCTCGGTGTGCCGCTGCCCACCGCCGAGCGTGCCGACGCGGTGCTCGGCCTCGCCCGTGCCCTGGGCTACGAGGGACGCGACCTCGCCGCGCTATTCGAGGTGCTGGAACAGGCTGCGCGGGAGCAGCGGACGGTCACGTGAGGCCCGGACGACACCCGAGAGAGGGGACACGGTCATGACGCAAGGACTGCCCACCGGCAGCCCCGATCCCCGGCGCTGGCGGGCCCTGACGGTCAGCCTCGTAGGTGCCTTCATGGTGCTGCTCGACGTCAGCATCGTGAACGTCGCCCTGCCGTCGATCGAGCGCGAGTTCGGCGTCTCCGCCGGAACGGTGCAGTGGGTGGTGTCCGGGTACGCGCTGGCCTTCGGCCTGGCTCTGGTGCCGGCCGGCCGGCTCGGCGACACGATCGGCCGGCGCCGCATGTTCCTGATCGCCCTGTCGGCGTTCGTGCTCACCAGCGCGCTGACCGGGGCCGCCCAGACGACCGAGTGGCTGCTCGCCGCCCGGCTGCTGCAGGGCGTGGCCGGCGGCATGCTCATCCCGCAGAACGTCGGCCTGATCCAGGACATGTTCCAGGGGGCGGAGCGGGCCCGAGCCTTCGGCGTACTCGGGAGCGTGGTCGGGCTGTCCACCGCCGTCGGCCCGGTGCTCGGGGGCCTGATCCTGAACCTGGCCGGCGGCGCGGGCGGCTGGCGCTGGGTCTTCTACGTCAACGTGCCGATCGGCCTGGCCGCCCTGGTGCTCGCCGCCCGGCTGGTGCCGGCCAGGAGCACGACCAGTCCCCCTCGCACGCACCTCGACCTCGTGGGCTCGCTGCTGCTCGGTGCCGGCGTGCTCGCCCTGCTCCTGCCGGTGGTGTCCACCGAGTCGGGTGGCGCGAGCTGGCTGTGGTGGCTGCTCGTCCCGGCCGCGTTGCTCCTCGCGGCGTTCGCCCGCTGGGAGGTGCGCGCCGCCGGCCGCGGTCGGACCCCCCTGATCGACCCACAGCTGGCACGGACCGCCGGCTTCCCCACTGGGGCGGCCATCGCGCTGGTCTACTTCACCGGGTTCACCGGCATCTGGGTCGTGCTGGCCTTGTTCTTCCAGGACGGCCTGGGGTACTCGCCGCTGCGCTCCGGTCTGGCGGTGACACCGTTCGCCCTCGGCAGCGCCGTGTCCGCGGTGCTCGCCGGCCGTGCGGTGCCGCGGTTCGGCCGATGGCTCGTCGTGGCCGGCCTGCTGGCAGCCGCCGTCGGGATTGGGGCCACGGCCCTTCTCCTGCGCACCGTCGGCGGCGACACAGCGGCGTGGGCGGCCGCGGGCCCGCTCCTGGTGGCCGGGATCGGCGGCGGGATGGTCGCCTCGCCCAACACCTCGCTGAGCCTGCAGTCGGTGCCCGCGTGGATGGCCGGCGTCGCGGGTGGCGCGCTGCAGACCGCCCAGCGGATCGGCGCGGCCCTCGGCACCGCCCTGCTGGCGACCGTCTACTACCACGCGCTCGCCGGTACCGGCCGCGGCTTCGGGGCGGCGGTGTCCGACGCGCTGCTGTGCGCCGCAGGTCTCATGCTGCTCGCGATGCTCATCGCAGTGGGCGACCTGACCGCAGGACGCCACCGCTCGCTGCCGCCCCCGCCGCAGGGCATGACAGGCACGCTCGCCGGTGTCGTATCGCGGTCGACGCCGCACGAGGGCGTGACGGCGCAATCCTGCGCGCACCCGGTTCTCGTGCCTGATGCCCGCTAGCGCCAATGCTGACCGCCGGCTCCGCTGCGATGCTTGGATCATGTTGCGTTGCCTCATCGTCGACGACAGCCCACGGTTCCTGGACGCCGCCCGTGGGCTGCTGGAGCGCGAGGGAATCGCGGTGGTCGGCGTGGCGTCCACCAGCACGGAAGCACTGCAGCGCATCGAGGACCTTCGGCCGGACCTGACGCTGCTCGACATCGACCTCGGCGACGAGAGCGGCTTCGACGTCGCCAGCCGGCTGCACCGGGAAGCCAGCCTCGACCCGCCGCAGCTGATCCTGATCTCGACCCACGACGAGCTCGACTACGCCGACCTGATCGAGGCGAGCCCGGTCATCGGGTTCCTGTCCAAGTCCGCCCTGTCGGCCGACGCCATCCGCGACCTGCTCAGCCGCCGCTAACAGGCGGTCACCCGACCACGCGTGTACGGCGGGTGAGCGGACGCGATCAGCCGGGTTGCCGCTCGGCGTGCGTGCCAGGTCCGTTCGTTCCCGCGGGCAGCCTGACCACCACGGATGTTCCGCTGCCGGCGGGGCTCGTGATCTCGATTTTCCCGCCGAGGGCCTCGACGCGGTCTCGGAGCCCCACCAGCCCCGATCCCTGGCCGGGATCGGCTCCGCCCACTCCGTCGTCCCGGATGGAGAGCCCGACGACGACGCCGTCGGACTCCACGTCGACGAGGACGACCGACGCCTGCGCATGCTTGGCAGCGTTCGTGAGCCCCTCCGAGACGATGTAGTACACCGCCACCTCGACCGGCTCCGGGAGCCGCCCGTCGCCGCGGACCTCCAGCTTGACGGGGACCCTGGATCGGCGGGCGAGCGCCTTCAAGGCAGGCCGCAGACCGGTCTGCGCGAGGACCGCCGGATGGATGCCGTGCGAGATCTCGCGGAGGTCGTCGAGCGCGCCGATCAGCCCTTCACCGACCCGGGAGAGCACGGCGTGCAGGTCCCCGAGCTCCCGAGGTGCCATCGCCTCGGCGAGGCGCACCTCCAGTGCCAGTGAGACCAGCCGCTGCTGCGCCCCGTCGTGGAGGTCCCGCTGCAGGCGCCGCCGCGTCTCGTCGCCCGCGGCGACGACCCGCGCCCTCGACGCCGTCAGCTCGGCCCTCGTCTCGGCGTTCGAGATGGCAGTCGCGACGAGCTCGGTGAACTCGCCCATCCGCGACTCCGTTCCCCAGGGCAACCGCTCGGTGCGCACCGAGGCGCAGATCATCACCCCCCACAGGCGGCCTTCGACGACGACGGGGCTCCCCGCGCACGAGCGCACCCCCCCTTGGCGCAGGAAGTCCGCCAGGGAGCCGGTGGCCTCTGCCAAGCTGTCGATCCGCGCCGGCCGCTCCGTGCGAAGGACCGTCGCGGCAACATCGCTGCCCTCGACCGTCAGACGCGTGCCGACCGGCAGCTGCGCGCCCACCTCGCTCTGCGCCGCGACCACGGTGGCGGTGCCGTCGGTCTCGTAGCGGAGCATGCCGGTGACATCGACGCCCAGGAGCCGCCGTACCTCCTCGGTGACCGTCGCGAAGACCTCGGCCGGTGACGGCTCCTGCGCGACGAAGGTGGCCACCCGCCTGAGCGCGGCCTGCTCCTCGACGAGCGTGCTGCGCGCCAGCTCGGTGACATCGGCACGACGGCGTGCGCGGGCCGCGACCTGTCCGAGCACAACGCCGGTCACGAAGTACAGGGTGAGCGCCACCACGTCCTCGACGTCCGGGACCAGGGACGGGTGCGTGGGAGGGATGTAGTACCAGTCCACGGCCACGACGCCCGCGACGCCGACGGGGATCGCGTAGGCAGCCCCCCAGAGCCTCGCGACCCCGACAACGGCCAGGATGAGAACGCCGAGCACGATGAACGAGGCGACCGGCGAGACGTAGGTAACGGTCATCGCCGAGAACGCGAAGACACCGATGCTCGCGAGGAACGCGACGACGACGTGGAGACCCGACGACACGGCCCGGCCGCGTGCCGACGTGCTCACGCGAAACGGCTAACCGGGTGCCTGCACGAGTCCGATGACGTTGCCGTCCGGATCGGTCACCGAGGCGATGAGCCTGCCGCCACCGACGTCCCGGACCGGCTGCCGCTCCAGGGCACCGGCACCGACGAGCCGGTCGAGGGTGGCCTGGACGTCGTCGACGTGCCAGTAGCCGAGCGGGCCCGTCATTCCCTGGGCGTGGCCGTTGGGGTCCAGGCCGAGGTGCTGGTCCCCCAGGCTGTACCCGACGTAGTAGGCCGCGTCCATGTCGGGCTCGACACCCAGCAGGGTGCTGTACAGCTGCTTGGCCTGCCCGAGGTCCTTGACGGGGTAGATGACGGTTCGCATGCCTGATGTCATGCAGAGCACCTCACTGGACGGGTCCGGTTCCGGATCTGCCGGCAGTCAGCGCTTGGGTTCCCGCGGGTACGGCGCCGCCGTCAGGTACGCACCCCAGCGGCCGGACACCCGCGCCGGCAGGTGGTCGTGCGGCGTCGGCCAGCTCCGGCTGTCGAGCAGGTCACGCAGGTGATCGGCGCCGGCGTCCAGCCCGAAGGCCAGGACCGCCGCCAAGCCGTGGTGCGGCGAGTTCGGGTGCGGCCGGGTCGGGCCGCGCCGGACGGCGCGGGCCAGCCGAGCGGCGAGCGCCTGCTGCTCCGCCACCGCGAGGTGCTGGACGAGCTCGGCCACCAGGGCCTGCTCCCGGCGGGCGTGCCGCTCCAGAGCACTGCGGACCGCCTCCTGCAACGCCGCGATCTCGTGGGTGGCGACCCGCGCGTCACCGGTGAGCCGCCGGTCGAGCCACCACAGCGCCTGCTGCAGCGCCTGGTCGGCCGCGACGACGGAGCGCATCCGCTGGGGCCCGCGCGGGAGGACACGGCGGGCCACCGGGTGCAGCACCCGGGTCACGGCCGCGACATGGGTCGCGGTCCAGGTCACCGCGACCAACGGATTGGTGCCGGCGTCGTCGAGGGCGGCGATGGCGACCTCGTGCGGATGCTCCAACTCGCGGCGCAGCGACTCGTCGAGGGGAAGGCGGATGGCAGTCATAGGGCGGCTCCGGGCGCTGGTGGTGCGCGCCTACCAGTCTCACTCCGGCCCCCGCACCTGTCTACGGGCGCCATCCCGCGTCAGACGGCGAACGGGTAGGTCTCCGGCGCCTCGCCCTGCTCCCAGCCGGCGGTGCGCTCGAGCGGCTCGAGGGCGCGGGTGTCGTCGATGTGGATGACGGCGTCGAACTGGTCCGCGACGCGGCTGCGGAAGTAGTGGCTCTGCCGCTCGGTCTCGGGTCGGTAGATCACCCCGATGGCTCGCTCGAGGCGGGCGGTGCTGAGCACGTCGTACGCCGGCCCACTCCCCTGCGGCCAGACGAGGAACTCATCCCGGCCGACCTGGTGGAACAGCTCCTCGACGCTGCCCGGCAGCGCGTCCCGCACCCGCTTGCGCTCGGCCGGTCCGCCCCAGTCGTCCGCCGCGGTCACCGTGCCCGCGTGGGTCGTGAAGCCGATGCTGCGGCACGCCAGGGGGTGCCGCTCCCGCACCAGCTGTCCGACGTTGAGCTCACCGCGCATGCCCATCTCGGTGACCCGCGCGTCACCGAGATGGGAGTTGTGGGCCCACACCACCACGCGGGCCGGCTCACCGCGCTGGCGTCCGAGGTGCCGGGTCAGCAGCTCCAGCGTCTCGACCATGTGGGTGTCGCGCAGGTTCCAGGTGTTCACCCGGCCGCTGATCATCGACCGGTAGTACACCTCGGCGTCGCGCACGACCCGGGCGTTGATCTCGGCGGCGAACCGCTCGTCCTCGGCCAGCCAGCCGTCGTTCTGGACGTAGCGCAGGGCCTGCTCCTGCAGCTCGACCAGCTGGGCGACGGCCTCCTGCTCGCAGCCCTGGCCGGCGCCGAACGCGACGGCCATCCCGTACGCCTGGCCGTCCTGGGACGGGTCGTGGTGGTCGAAGCAGGAGTACCGCTCGCGGGCCCGCGCGGCGGCCTCGGGGTCGACGGTCTCCAGGTACTCGATCACCTCCCGGGCCGACCGGTGCAGGCTGTACAGGTCCAGGCCGTAGAAGCCGGCCCGCGCCGGCCCGTCCGGCAGCCGGTCGTTGCGGTCGCGTAGCCAGCCGGCGAAGTCCAGCACCGCGGTGTTGCGCCACATCCACTGCGGGAAGCGCTCGAACCCGCGCAGCGCCTCCTCCGCGTCCGCGTCCTCGCTGCGGCCGCGGACCCACCGGTTGAGCCGGTAGGCGTCCGGCCAGTCGGCCTCGGCCGCCACCGCGCAGAAGCCGCGGTGCTCGATGAGCTGCCGGGTCATCTCGGCCCGGGCCTGGTAGAACTCGGCGGTGCCGTGCGAGGCCTCCCCGATCAGCACCAGCTGCGCGTCGCCCACCAGGTCGAGCAGCACCTCGGTGGGCGGGACCCCGGCCTTGGTGGGCAGCGCCGCGTCCCGCACCACCGAGACCGCCGACCGCTCCGGGGGCGGCGCCGCCGCCGGCTTCGCGGCCTTGCGCAGCAGGTCGCGCACCTCCTCGTCGGTGGTCTGGCTGAAGTCCCAGTAGGACTCGCCGACGGCCACGAACGGCGTCGGCGAGGTCGCGCACACCACCTCGTCGACCAGGCTCTCCAGCTCGCGGCAGGTCGAGGCCGGCGCGGCCGGCACCGCCACGACCACCTGCGCCGGACGCAGCGCCTTCAGCGCCTGGATGGCCGCGAGCATGCTGGCCCCGGTGGCCAGCCCGTCGTCGACGAGGATGACCACCTTGCCCGCCACGTCCGGCGCCGGCCGGCCGTCCCGGTAGGCCTGCTCGCGCCGCAGCAACTCGCGGCTCTCGCGCTCCGCGACCTCCTGCAGCTGCTCCGCGGTGACGTTGAAGCCGCGTACGACGTCCTCGTTGACCACCACCACACCGCCGCGGGCGAGCGCCCCCATCGCCACCTCCTCGCGCTGGGGCAGCCCGAGCTTGCGGACCGGGAAGGTGTCCAGCGGCGCCCCGAGCGCGTCGGCCACCTCGTAGGCCACCGGCACGCCGCCGCGCGGCAGCCCCAGCACGACGAGGTCATCGCCCTGGTGGTGCCGCAGCAGGCGGGCCAGGGAACGACCGGCGTCACGACGGTCACGGAACAGGTGAGCGGTCTGAGAGGACATGGCATCTCCCGGGCGTACGGCGGTCGCCCCCCGCCTACCCGGGGGCGTGCGACTCAGCGCCTGAGCCGCCGCCAGGCCTTGCGGAACGCCCGGCGGGCCTGCCCGACGTGCGCCCGCTCCCGTTCGGCCAGCCGCCCGCACACCACCGCCAGCCGGTGGTCGCCGGGGTGGTCGTCGGCGACGGCCAGCACCCGGGCCGCGGCGACGGCGGCGTCCTGGTGCTCGCCGAGGTGGGTCTGCACCTTCTTGTCGGCCTTGGCCCGCGGCCGGACCTGCTTGCCCAGCGCGACCTCGGCGGCCTCGGCGGAGTACCGCGCCCGCTTCGCCAGGATCCGGACCCGGTGCCAGTCGAGGTCCGGGTCGTTCAGGTGGAGCCTGGCGGCGCGGCGGGCCAGGTGCGCCCAGGCGCCGTCCACCAGCGGGGGCAGCACCTGGTCACAGCGGCGGGCGGCCAGCTCGGTCAGCCCGGGATCAGCCGCCAGGTCGTGGAACAGCTCGAGCAGCGCCAGGTAGCGCGGCGACCGGAGCGCCTCGAGGGCCCGCTCCTGCGCGGCCGCCTCCTGCGCGGCCAGCAGCACGTCGACGGCCGTCTCGTCCAGCGGTTGCAACGGGTCCTCGGTCGCGGTCTGCCGCAGCCGGCCGCGGAGCACCTCGAGGTCCCGCGCAGCGCCGAAGCTGCCGGCCAGCCAGGACAGCTCGGTGCGCAGCTGCTCGGCCCGGGCGTCGTCCAGCAGCGGCCGGAACGTCCGCAGGTCGCTGCGCATCCGGCGGCAGGCGACGCGGAGCTGGTGGACGGCGTCGTCCTTGCCGAGCCGCACGTCGATGTCCCGCTCGATCAACGCGCCGTACGCGTGGGCGAGCGACCAGCGGACCAGCATGCCGGCCGGGTCCTTGGCCCGGACCCGGCGGGGCGCGGGCGGGGGCGGCACGGCTGCCCCGAGGGCGCGCACCGCCTTCGGCGTCTGGTCGCCGACCTCGGCGCCCTGCTGCCGCAGCAGCGCGATCACCCGCTTCCCGACCTTGGCCCCGCCCTCGCGCTGCTCGACCTCCAGCTCGCGCCAGCTCAGCTCGACGTTGCTGTCGCGCAGCACGTCGACGTGGTCGTCGACCACCTCAGCCAGCTCCTGGCCGTCCGCGTCGAACAGCAGGTGCGTCGCCCGCTGGTTCCGCAGCTCCACGACCTGCTCCAGGTCGGCGCCGCGCAGCCGCGCGGCGACCAGGTCCTGCAGCACCTCCGGCACCTCGGTGTCCGGTCCCGGGACGGTCAGCTCCGGCCGGTCCAGGCCGTCACCCGCCGCCGTGGGCAGCTTGAGCGTCCACTCCGGCTCGCCGTCCCCGGTGCGGTGCCGCAGCGTCGTACCCGTCCGGGCAAGGCGCAGGTCGGGCGTGTCGTAGTAGGCGGCTTGCAGGTCCAGCCCGCGGACGGCCACCCGGTCGACACCCTTGACGTCGACGAGGTGCGGCAGCGCGAAGTCGTCGGGGACGGCGAGCTTGGTCTCGACCTCGCGAGCGACCTTCACCCAGCCTCCGTGCCCCATGGCGGGCCAGCTGAACGGGCCGGTGTGACGTGCGGCACGTGAAGCGCACCGCTACCGATCATCGGAATGGGCAGTCCGACCTAGACACCCCCTGATGACAGGAGTGCGTTCATGAGCGACAACAACACCGCTGACGAGGCCCGCCAAGGCCTCGGTGCCACGCTGGCCGGCAAGGCCAAGGAGGTAGCCGGGGCCGTCCTGGGCAACGACTCGCTGGCCGCCGAGGGTCAGCTGCAGCAGGCCGAAGCCGCCGCCCGCAAGGACGCGAGCACCAAGACCGCAGTCGCGCAGGCCGAGGCCAAGGAGGCCGCCGCCGAGCTGTCGCAGGAGCACCAGGCCGCGGCCCGCCAGGAGCAGGCGGCCGAGGCGGCTGCGGAGATCCGCGCCGACCAGGCGGTCCGCGAGGGCGAGATCGACCTGGTCCGGGCCGAGGCCGAGGCCGAGCGCGAGCGGGTCGTGGAGCAGGCCGGCGTCGACGCCGAGACCCGGGCCGGGCTGCAGCAGACCGCGGCCCAGGCGCAGGCCGAGCAGGCGGATGCCACCCGCCTCGAACGGCAGGCCGAGGCGGAGCACGCCCAGGCCCGCGCCAGCGCGGAGGCCGCCGAGCAGGCCGCGGCCCGCGCCCGCCAGGAAGCCGCGCGCCTCGCCACCGAGACCCGCTGACCCGCACAAACCCCTCCAGGAGGAGACCCGTGAACGTCCTGACCGTCCCCCGCGCCGTAGCCGGTGTCGAGTACACCGCCCTGCGCCTGCCCCTGACCGTGCTCGAGACACAGCTGGTCGCCCGCTTCCTGGACGACGACTCCACGCTGCGGCTCGGCTTCGAGAAGGCCGTCGGCACCCTCGACGGCACCGTCGGCCGGCTGCTGCAGGACCCCGACCTCACCCGGCGGGGCGCCACCCTCAGCCGGCGCGCCGACATGCTGGCCAAGGCCAGCGCGCTGGAGGAGAAGGCGGCGGCCCGCAAGCAGCAGGCCGAGGCAGAGCTCCAGAAGACCAAGGCCGTGGCCGAGCGCAAGCGCGAGCAGGCGCAGCGCCAGGCCCAGGAGGAGGCGAAGGCCCTCCATCAGGAGCAGCAGGTACGGCGGCGCGTCGCCGAGGAGGAGGCCGAGGCCACCGCGCGGGCCAAGGCGGCCGAGGTGGAGCGCAAGACGCAGGCCAAGCTGCAGGCCGAGCAGCGCACCCTCGATGACAAGCTCTCCTCGATCGAAGTGCGCACCGCCGCGCGGACCGCGGCGCCCCAGGCGCAGCTCGACGAGGCCGTCCAGGTCGCCGGCGAGGCGGCCAAGGAGCGCAAGACCGCCGACCGGCTCGGGCAGCTCGCCGAGACCGAGAAGGCCAGCCGCCAGGCCACCTGACCGACCCGCCAGCGCCAGGCCCCGCCCACTCCGGTCGGGGCCTGTCGCTTGCCATCGCGCGCGAGGTTGCGCCTACGCCGACCAGGGAGCGCGCCGCGTGCTCGAACAGGTAGTGGGTGCCGTCGTCCCGATCGTGCGGCTGCCGGTCACGCTGCTGCAGGGCGCTGAGTCGGTCCTCGAGCAGTTCACCCGGGTCGCCACCCGCGCCGCCCGGGTCCTCGACGACATCGAGGCGATGCCGGCGCGGGTCGACCAGGTACTGACGCAGACGGAGGCGCTGTCGGCGAAGGTCGACGCCGTGGTGGCGGACGCGGCCGCCACCCTGTCCGCCGTACAGCCGACGGTCGCGGCGATCGCGGCCCTCGACCCGACGCTGGTGGACGACGTGCGGACGGCGCTGGCGTCGCTGGAGCGGCTGGTGCCGGTGGTGGCGCAGCTCGGCGCGCAGGTCGACCACCTCGACGCGACGGTCGCCGACGTCGGAGCGCTGCTGGGCGGCATCCCGGGCGCGGCCCGCCTGCTCAAGCGCGGCGAGACCCGCCCGGCACGACCGGGTCAGAGCAGCAGCTAGAGAAGCAGCAGCAGCGCCAGCGCGAGGATCACCAGCCAGGAGATCCCGGCCGCTTGCAGCAGCGTGCGGTCAGGGACCCGCAGGTCCTCGTCGGTGCCCAGGCGCAGGGGGATGCTTCGCATGCAGTCCCCCTGCCCCGGCAGCACCTGACTGGACCGCCACTGGTCACTGCCGTCTCGTCCTGCCAGAGCCGCTCGGCTCGCAAGGTTCGCCCTTCCGGGACGGTGCGACGGGCGTGCGCCGTGCCGAACGATGCCGGTCTCGACTCCTGAGGAGGAGCCATGTCGGCAGCACCGTCGGAGACCGGTCGTGGCGCCGCCGGCACCCTGCCCAGCGCACTGGCGCAGCTCCACGACCTGTTACTGGAGGCCACCGGCCTGGACGGCCTCCTGACCGCCACGGCCGAGCTGGTGGTGTCCCTGACACACCCGAGGACGGTATGCGTCATCCGGTTCGCCGGCGACGAGGCCAGCCCGCTGGTCGGGGCCAGCTGCAGCCGCGCCGCCCAGGCGCACCACCTGGAGCTGGTGCACGGCGAGGGTCCCTGCGGGGACGCCTTCCGCGGCGGCTCGGTGCTCTACGTGGAGGACCTGATGCAGGACGACCGCTGGCCGCTGCTCGGGCAGGCACTGCTGCGCAAGGGCGTGACCTGCGTGCTGGCCGTGCCGCTGCGGGCCGAGGACCGCACCGTCGCGGTGCTCGTGCTGTACGCCGCCCGCGCCGGGCACCTCGCCCGGCGCGAGGTCCGGGACGTGCTGGTCCTCGGGCAGGCCGCGGCGGCGGCGCTCGTGGTGCGGCACCTGGTCGACGAGCAGGCCCAGATCAACGAGCAGCTGCGGCAGGCGGTCGCGACCCGGCCCCTGATCGACCAGGCCCTCGGGATCGTGATGGCGCAGCGGCGCTGCACCGCGAGCCAGGCGTTCGAGGTGCTGCGGCACGCCTCGCAGAGCGTCAACCAGCCGGTCCGCGACCTCGCCGCCCAGATCGTGGCCACGACCACCGGTCGGCCGCCGGACGCGGCCCGGCCGTTCGTGGAGCGCAGCCCGGAGGCGGTGCTCGGCTGAGGCGCTAGCCCGGCGCGGCGTGCGGCCCACCCATCACGACGACCGGATGGTCCTTCTCCCAGCGGTACACCCGCATCGCCAGGGCACCGAGCAGACCGGCGTACACGACCGCGAAGGCCCCCATCACCTGCGACAGGCCGAGAGCCCCGGGCACCGGCGCGAGCAGCAGGACGACCCCAAGCACGAAGGTGAGCACGCCGGCCAGCACCAGCCGCCACTCCCCCGTCAGCACCCGGCGCCAGCGGATCGCGGCCAGCGTCTCGGCCACCCCGATCATGATGGCCCAGACGGCGATCAGGACGGTGAGCGCGAGCGCCGTCACCGCCGGCCAGACCAGCGTCAGCACGCCGACGGCGATGCCGGCCAGCCCGCCGAGGACCTCGGGCCAGCGCCGGTCGTTGTCGGCCCCCGCCCGGATGGTGGTGACGAGGCGGCTGACGCCGTCGACCAGGGCCCAGGCCCCGAACAGCACGACGAGGGCGTACAGCGTGATCCCGGGCCAGGCCAGGGCGAGTACGCCGAAGGCGAAGGCCAGCAGTGCGCGCCCGGCGAGCAGCGGCCACAGGTGCGGTGGGTGGCGCATGGCGGGACCTCCGTCAGAGCGGGCGGTTGGTCAGGACGACGGACACCTGCACCCGCGACGGGCCGCGCTGCAGCGTGAGGCGCACGGTGTCGCCGGGCTTGTTCTTCGCGACGAGCACCAGCACGTCCTCGGCGGTCTTCACGGCGGTGCCGTCGAGCTCGACGATGACGTCCCCGGGCCGGACGCCGGCCTTGGCGGCCGGGCCGCGCGGGTCGACGCTGAGGACGACGACACCGGCTTGGACGGGCACGTGCAGCACGCGGACCACCTCGGGCGTCAGGGTCCGCGGCACCAGCCCGAGGTAGGCGTGCCGCGCCTGCCCGCTGGCGAGGAGCTGCGCGACGACATCGAGCACGGTCGAGGTGGGGGTGGCGAAGCCGATGGACACCGCACCGGTACTCGGCGGGAGGTAGGCCTCGTTGATGCCGACGACGCGACCGCGGGTGTCGACGAGGGCACCGCCCGAGTTGCCCGGCGAGATGGGGGCGTCGGTCTGGATGAGGTCGACCAGGGCCTGACCGCCGGTGCCGCCACCGGGGATGACCCGGTGCAGAGCCGACACGATGCCGAGGGTCACGGTCTGCGAGAGCCCGAGCGGGCTGCCGAGTGCGATCACCGCGTCACCCGGGGCCGGCGCGTCCTTGCGGAACACCGCCGGGGTCAGCGACGTGCGGTTGGCCTGCACCAGCGCGATGTCGGTCAGGGCGTCGCTGGCGAGCACCTTGCCGGTGGTGACGACGCCGTCGGCGAACGCCACGTCCACCGTCTTCGCCCCGTGGATGACGTGCTCGTCGGTGATGAGCGTGCCGTTCTCCAGGTAGATCACGCCGCTGCCGATGCCGGTCGGGGTCGTGAGGGTCACGATCGAGGGCTCGACGGCCCGCACCACCGGGGCGAAGGTCAGGTCCGGCGCGCCGGCCGCCTTCGTCGTGGTGGCCGACTTGCCACCGCCCGACGAGCAGGCGGCCGCCAGCAGGAGCAGGACCACCGCCAGGTGCAGCGCGGGGACACGACAGTGCGGGCTCGGGTGCAGGGCAACTGCCATCGAGGTCTCCTGGGTCGCCATCGGGTCTCGACCGTGGGACCCGGCTGCAGTCCGAACCGGGAGGGCGCAGGCCCCGATTACCCACGCCAGCCCGGTCTATCCCTCGGGCAAGGACCACGGTGCGGGTCGCGCTGCGCCCCAGCCGGGGTCGCCCGCCCGGGTGTTGCGGTTTAGTGCTGCCGGGCTGTACCGCCGCAGGCCCCGGTGACCTACTCTCCCCCGATGGACACGCTCCCGGCGCTGCTCGCGGACCTGCCGGCCTGGTTCTGGGACGTGCCCCACGTCAGCGACCGGTACCCGGGGGCGGTGCCCCGCAGCGCCCTGCGCGGTGGCGGGAACTGCCACCTGTTCGCCTACGAGGTGCTGGCGCACTTCGGGCGCCACATCCCGGACCTGCGTTCGGACGAGCTCTGGCGCGACACCACCGCAACCGTCGTGGTGCTCGAGCCGCAGCCGCTCGACCTGGTGCTGCTGCACGACCGGGCCCAGGCCTGGGGTGCGCACGTCGGTGTGGTCTGCGGCCCGACCGAGGTCGTGCACCTGTCCAAGGAGGTCGGCCGGCCGGCGGTGTGGACCTTCGAGCAGTTCGCGGCGACCCCGCGGTTCGCCCAGCTGATCGGCTTCAAGCGCCCGCTCTAGCAGTGCCGGGCCGGCGTGAGGGTGCTGGTGAGACGCATTGTCCCGGCCGCGTGGAAACGGACCCGGACCCGGTCGCCGTCACGCTGCAGGCAGCCCGGCCCGTCGACCGTCAGCCAGCGCGACCAGCGCACCTCGACCGGCACCTCGGCGGGTACGGCGGAACGCAGCACCAGCGCGGTGCGCCCCGACGCGATGACGGTCGCGGGGGCGGGCGCGATCGGCCGGGCGCCGTCGACCCGGTAGAGCGTCCAGTCGCGGTCGCGCCACACCTCCTGCAGCCCCGCGACGCCACCGGTCCGCACCAGGTCCGCCTCGGCCCGGCTGCCGAAGTCGAGCGGTACCCCGCGGCGCGGCACGGCCACCATGTCCACGGCGTGGTCGAGCAGCCAGGCCCGGTACGTCGTCGCCGACAGCGAGCCGTCGTAGAACAGGGGGTTGCGGTCCAGGTCGATCTGGCGCGCCCACCCCCGGGCGAGCGGCACCTTCTCGGCGACCAGGTACGACTCGCGGTGGTCACGGGTCGCCACCACCTCCGCGCGCCGCGACCCGAGCGCCTGCAGCTCGGCGTTGAGGGCGGTGTAGCTGACCCGCGGGCGATCGTTCAGGTCACCGAGGGTGGGATTGCTCTGCCACCACAGGCACACAGCCGTCGCGACCAGGACGACCGGCAGGCTACGGCGTGCGGTGGCCAGCACCAGGGGCGCCGCGACGAGCAGGCCCAGCCGCAGCACGTTGCTGCCGAACGGATCGTCGTGGTTGAGGAAGGCCAGCACCGCGAGGGCATACAGCAGCGCGCCGGTGCGCACCACGGGGACGGAGGTGACGGCCGCGACGACCAGCGCGACGCCGATGCCAGCCAGACCCGAGTCGGTCGAGAACGGCTGCGTCCCACCGCCGGGGAACAGCACCGCGAGCACCAGCACGGGCACCGTCGCGGCGACACCGAGCGTCCAGCCGCCGGGCCGGCGCTGCAGCACCAGAAGCGCGGCGGCGAAGCCGAGGAAGGCCGCGGCCACCGGACTGAGGAGCGCGGTGAGTACGGCGAGCAGCGCCGCCCAGCGGAGCCGCGGCAGCACGACCAGTGCGGCCAGGGCGGTGGCGGCGCCGAGGGCGAACGTGGTGCGCCCGCTCGCCACGTCGGCCACCGCGAACACCGCACCCAGGACCGCGGCGAGCTGCGGTCGCACGCTGTCCTTCACCAGCCGGGCGAACAGCACCGCCGCCGAGACGGCCGCGAGCAGGCCGCTGAGCCCGACGCCGAGCAGCGCCATCAGCCACGGGGCGAGGACCGAGTAGCCGAACGGGTGGACGCCGGAGTACCAGGACAGGTCGACCGGGGTGAGCGGTGCCTCGCGGGCGAACGAGGCCCGGGCCAGCTGGGCGGCCAGGTCGGTACCCGAGTCGGGTGCCAGCAGCAGGTGCAGGACCCCCAGGAGCAGCGCGACCAGCCCCGCCGTCCGCTCAGGACGACTCAGGGCCTGGCCTTCTTCGCCGGCGCCTTCTTGGCAGGCGCCTTCTTGGCAGGCGCCTTGCTCGCGGCCGCCTTCTTCGCGACCGGAGCCTTGGCCGCCGCCTTCTTCGCGGGAGCCTTCTTCGCGGGAGCCTTCGTCGCCGCAGCCTTCGTCGCCGCAGCCTTCTTGGCCGGGGCCTTCACAACCTGGGCGGCCGGGGTCCTAGCAGGCATCTTCTTCGCCGGCGGGCTCTTCTTGGCAGGGGCCTTCGTCGCCGCCGGCACCTTCTTCGCCGCCGGCACCTTCTTCGCCGCCGGCACCTTCTTCGCCGCCGGAGCCTTCTTTGCCGGAACGGCAGCCGGAGCGGCAACGGGGGGCTCGGCCGCGACCGGCGTCTCCGGAGCGGTCGTGACCGGCGTCGCCGCAGCCGTGGCGTCGTCGGCGAGGAAGTCGGTCAGCGTCGCGAGGACGAGCTCGGGGGCCTCCTCGATCACGTAGTGGCCGGCGCCCGGGATGGTGACCATCGCGCACTCGGGGCCCAGGTCCTTGACGACCGACTCGCCGACGCTGATCGGCAGCACCGGGTCGGCGGCGCCCCAGAGCACCAGCATCCGCTCGGCGTGCACCCGCGGCGGGCTCGCGGGCGGGGCGCCGCGGCGCACCAGCGCGGCCAGCCGCG
>JAOPVD010000276.1 GCA_025966295.1 Frankiales bacterium
CCGGCAGCGGCTCGGCGGCGGCCGGCGGCGCGGCGAACCGGGTGCGGGTCGGGACGGCCGCGGCCGGCACCAGCGCCTCGTCCTGCGGGTTCTCGGGGGTGCGCGGCTCGGTCACGTCAGCTCACGCCCTGCAGGTCGGCGACGAGCCAGCGGCCGCCGTGCTTCTCGAGCACGAGCTTCCAGCGGTCGTTCTGCACGACGCCGTCCTTGTTGGTGCTGTCGACGACCGTCCGGTCGACCGCGACCAGCACGGTGGCCGTGTCGGTGTCGCTGCGCACCACCGCCGCCGAGCGGATCTTGCCGCTGGAGGTGGTCTTGCGGCTGACGATGAGCTGCTTGAGGGTGGCCTGCGACTTGCCGAACTGGTCCTTGAAGGTGCCGGTCGCGCCTGCGACGACCCGGGCGAGGTCCCGGTCGATGGTGGGCGCGCTGAGCGCGTCGAGGTTGATGATCGCCTGGCGCCCCGCGGCCAGGGCGGACTGCCGGGCCTCGGCCAGGTCTGAGCGCGCGGTCCGGTGCGCGCGCACCACGAGCGCGAGCACGACGCTCGCCACCACCAGGAGCACGGCGACCGAGCTCAGGACGACGACGGCGATGCGGCGGCCGGGCGGCAGCGGCGGGCGCTGCGGAGCCGCGGGGGTCCACGCGGTACCCGCGTCTGGATCGAGGGACGTCACTGGCGGGGTCCGGTTCGGGTCGTTCCGACTCTCACGCGACCATTCACGCAGACATTGTCGCTCACGTTGCTGGGAGCGCGCTGGGCGCCGACGGCCGTCCGGTCACGAGCGCCGCAGTGGGTCCATGAGCAGCCACTGCCACGAGGTGTCGCCGAACAGCGCCGAGGCGCCCGCGGTGGAGCCCAGCGTGAACTGCTGGCCGGTGGCCGTGATGGCGTGACCGGTCGACGGGTCGTAGTCGGCCAGCCCCACGGTGTAGCCGTCGGTGCCGGTGACGCCGCCGTACAGCGACGCCTGCCGGTTGACCGGGGCCGAGCGGTCCTCGGGGAACGGCGGCAGCCCCTCGGCGCGGGGCGCGTTGCGGGCGCCACGCACGTCGGTCGGGCTGGGGCTCTGCTGCGAGCAGTAGGCCTTGAGGTTGGGCGTCGGGTTGGTCTGGTCCTCGTACGGCCGCTTCGTGGTGGTCCGGTAGCCGGGGTCGGTGGTCGGGCAGGGGGTCGGGCTCAGCGCCGTCACGAAGCCGAAGTGCGCCGTCCCGTCGCCGGGGGTGACGGTGAAACCGCCGGCGACGACGTTCGGGTAGCTGACGATGATCTGCCGCAGCGCCGGGATGCGGACCGCCTGCACCTGGGCCGCGAACACCAGGTTGTCCAGCAGCACCGGGAGCTGAGCGCGGTTGGCCTCCAGCAGCGAGGTCGTCGTACGAGCGCTGTCGGTGCCGTTCTTGAACAGCGCCCGGAAGTCCGGGTCGCTGGCGCGGAGCTGGGCGGTGAGCTGGGCGAGGTCGCGGTTGTAGGACTTGAAGTGGCCGGCGACGTCGCGCTGGGTGTCGAGGACCGGTTTGCTGTCCTGGATCAGGCGGAGGGTCTGCGGCAGGTTGGCGGTCGCGGCGTTGGTGAGCTGGTCGCCGGCGTCGATGAGGCGCTGGAGGTCGTCGCCGGTGCCGTCGAAGGCCTTGCCGAGCTCGTCCAGGACCACGGTGACGTCGGCGGTGTCGATGCTGCGAACCAGCCGGTCGAGGTTGACCACGAGCTGGGTGGGTTGGATCGGGATGTCGGTCATCGAGCGCTCGATGACGTCGCCGTCCCTGAGGTAGGTGGGGCCGTCGTTCTGCGGCAGCAGGTCGACGTACTGCTCGCCGATGGCGGACCGGTTGCCGACCACGGCCTTGACCGGCGACGGGACCTTGCTGCCCGGCTTGAGGCGCAGGCCGACGTTGACGCCGTCCGGCAGCAGCGAGAGCTCCTCGACCTTGCCGACGGGGACACCGCGATAGGTCACCTCGGCGCCGTCGAAGATCCCGCCGGAGTCCTTGAACTGGGCGTTGACGAGGAAGCCCTTGTCGTAGCCGGGCAGCAGCCGGCCGAGGCCGGCGTAGCGACCGCCGGCGTAGGCCAGGCCGAGCACGGCCACCAGGCCGAACACGAGCAGCTGGAGCTTCGTCTGGCGGGTGATCACGACAGGCCTCCGAACAGCAGCAGCGCCAGGTCGCCCGAGCCGCCGGTCAGGTTGCCCGTGAGCCCACCGAGACCCGGCAGCGGGGGCAGCTGCGGGAGCGTCGGGAGCTTGGGCAGGGTCGGGAGCTTGGGCACGACCGGCTTCTGGGTGCCACCGGAGCCGGCCTTCGGCAGCGGCAGCGGCAACGGCAGCCCGCCGCCGGTGAGGTTGTTGATGAGGTCCTGCAGGCTGGTGTCGACGGTGATGTACAGGTTGGCGAAGTCGCCCCGGATGCCGCCCTTGTTGCCCGGCAGCGCCACCGTCCGCGGGAACGGGTAGGTGGTGAGCAGCTCGAGGGCGTTCGGGAGGTCCTTCCCGGCCACCGCCAGCTGCGTGAGGATCGGCTGCAGCGCCCGCAGGTCGGTGATGGTGTTCTGCTGCGTGGCCTCGATGACCCGGGTCGCGACCGTGCCCAGGTTGTTCAGGCCGGCGAGCACCCGGGTGAGCTGGGCCCGCTCGTCGGCGAGCACAGAGGCGCCCTGGGGGATGTCGCGCAGCGCGACGTCGAGGACCTGGCGCTGGGCAGCCAGCTTGCCGCTGAGCCGGTCGAGCCCGTCCAGCGCCCGCGTGATCTGGGTCTTCTGCGCGTCCAGGCCGCCGACGAAGCCGGTGAGCTGGCGCAGGAAGTCGCGGACCTGGGACTCGCGGCCCTTGAGCGCCTTGGTGAGCTCGCTGTTGATGACCTGCAGCTGCTCGAGGCTGCCGCCGTTGAGGACCAGCGAGAGCGCCCCGAGCACCTCCTCGATGTCGGCGTTGCGCTGGGTGCGCTTCAGCGGGATCAGGGCGCCGCTGCGCAGCGTCCCGAAGGCGTTGGCCGGCTTCTCCAGGCTCACGAACTTCTCGCCGAGCAGCGAGGTCTGGCGCAGCGAGGCGGTGGCGTTCTCGGGCAGCACGACGTCGCCCTTGAGGGCCACGGTCACCAGCGCGGTGTAGCCGTTCTTGAGCTCGATCCTCTTGACCGAGCCGACCGTGACGTCGTTGACCTTGACCGACGACTGCGGCACCAGGTCCAGCACGTCGGTGAACTCGATCTCGACCTGAAGCGGGCCGGTCACGCCGCCCGGGAGCGGCAGGCTGTTGGCGCCCTGGAACTTGCAGCCCGACAGCACCAGTGCGGAGCTGGCGACCAGCGCCAGCCAGGCGCCCCGGCGGCGGACCGTGGCCCGGCTCACGACGACGCCACCAGGATGCCGCCGAGCGTCAGGTCCCGCGGGACCGAGCTGCGGGCCGCCGTCGGCGCCTTCGGGAGCGGGATCCCTCCGCTGCACAGCGCCGGGGGCAGCGTGAGCGGCAGCCCCGGGATGCGGAGCAGGTTGCAGAGCGCTCCGGCGGGACCGCCCTGGCCCGTGCTGTTGTCGCGGGTGTCGAGCGTCCCGGACTTGGAGTTGTAGGCCAGCTGCAGGTTGGACAGCGCGGTCGGGGCGGTGTCGAGGAACTCGCGCAGCGCCGCCTTCTGCTTGACCAGCACCTTGGTCACCGACGCCAGGTCGGTGATGTTGGCCGTCAGGTTGTCCTTGTTCTGCTTGACGAACGACGCCACCTCGGCGAGCGCCACCGACAGCTGCTTGATCGCGGTCGCGAGGTCGGTGCGCTCGCCGTTGAGCTGGGCGGCCACCGCGGCCAGGTCGGCGTTGAAGGCCCGCACCACGCTGTCGTTGCGGGCGATCGTGGTGGTGAAGTCCTGCAGGTTGGAGATCGTCCCGAACAGGTCGGTGCGGGAGTCGGCGAGCGTCTTGACCGCCTGGGAGAGTCCCGTCAGGGTGCTGTTGAGGGCGGCGCCGTTGCCGTTGAGGTTGGCGGCACCCACCTTGAGCAGGTCCGAGAGGGCGCCGTGCTTGTTGGCGCCCTCCGGCCCGAGGGCCTGGTTGAGGGTGTCGAGGTTCTTGTAGATCTCGTCGAGCTCCACCGGCTGGGCGGTGCGGTCGGTGCCGAGGTGGACGTTGTCGGGCAGCGTCTCCCCCGACTCATAGACCGGCGTGAGCTGGACGTACCGGTCGCTGACGATCGACGGCGCCAGCAGCACCGCCTGGGCGTCCTTGGGGATCTTGTACGACGCGTCGTAGCTCATCTCGAGCCGGACCCGGGTGCCCTCCGGCTTGATCTTGGTGACCTCGCCGATCTTGACGCCGAGCACCCGCACGTCGCTGTGCACGTAGACGCCGACGGCCCGGTCGAAGTCGGCCGAGAAGTGCTTGGTCGTGGGGTTGCTGAAGACGCCGCAGCCGGCGGTCAGGCCGGACAGGCCGAGCAGGACGGTGAGCGCCATCAGGCGCTGGCGGGTGCTCATGAGCCCTTCCCAAAGGATCCGGGGCCGAAGGTGGTGGGCGGCGAGGTGAGGTTCCAGACGTAGGTGTCGAACCAGCGGCCGTTGCCCAGGTTGTTGGCGAACAGCCGGACGAACGGTGCCAGGCGCTCGATGCCGGCATCGAGGTTGTCCTGGTTCTTCCTCAGCACCGTCACGACGCCGCGCAGGCTCTGCAGCGCCGGCGCCAGGGTGGCGCGGTTCTCGCGGACCAGCGCGATGAGCTGGTTGGAGAGCTCGGTCGTGGTCGTGAGCAGCGTGTGGATCGCCTCGCGGCGGGCCTTGATCTCCTGCAGCACCAGGTCGCTGTCTTTGAGGAACGCCACCAGGTCCTGGTCGCGCGCCGCCAGTGTCGCCGTCACACCGGAGGCCCGGTCGAGCAGCACCCGGAGCTTGGCGTCGCGGGAGGCGATGGTCTTCGACAGCCGGGACAGGCCGTCCAGCGAGGCCCGGACCTCCGCCGGGGAGCCGCGGAAGTCGTCAGCCAGGGTGGTGAACGAGCGCGCCAGCTGGGCGCTGTCGATGCCGCCGACCGTGCCGGCCAGCTGCTGGAAGGCCGGGGAGATGTCGAACGGCGCCGTCGTGCGGCTGACCGGGATGTGCGTCGACGGCTCGAGGGTGCCGTCGCCATCCGGCTCCAGGCTGATGTACTTGCGGCCCAGGACAGTCTTGATCTTGATGGCCGCCTTGGTGAGCCGGCCGAGCTGGACGCCCTTGAGGCGCATCTTCACCACGACGTGGTCGCCCTTGAGCTCGATGCCGACGACCTTGCCGACCTTGACGCCGGCGACGCGGACCTCGTCCATCTTCTGCAGACCGGCCGCCTCGCTGAAGTCGGCGGCGTACACCTGGCCGCCGCCGATGAAGGGCAGTGCGTCGGTCTTGAACGCGCCCACCACCAGCAGCAGGATCAGCACGAGGCCGGTGGCCCCGATGACCACCTTGTTCCTCTCCCTGAACGGCGTCATGGCTTGCACCTGTCGACGTTGTTGACGAGCTGGAGCCCGTTGACCTCCACCCCGCAGAGGTAGAAGTTGAACCAGCCGCCGTAGGTGGCGGTGCTGATGATGCGGTCGAGCTTGCCGGGCAGCCGCTGCAGGACCCCGTCGACGACCGCCTTGTTGTCGTCGAGGTTCTTGGCCAGCGTCTTGAGCTGCTTGAGGTCCTCGCGCACGGCCGGCCGGATCCCGGCGAGCAGCCCGGCGGTGGCGTCGGTGAGCTTCCCGATGCCGACGACCGACTCCCCGATCGTGGTCCGGTCCTGCGCGAAGCCGGCGGCCAGCCGGCGCAGCTGCGTGATGAGGGAGTTGAGGTCGGCGTCGCGCCGCCCGACCGTGTCGAGCACGGTCGTCAGGTTGTCGACCACCCGACCGATGACGGCGTCCTTGTCGGCCAGCGTGGTGGTCAGCGACGCGGTCCGCGCGAGCAGCGTGTCGATCGTGCCGCCCTCGCCCTGCAGCGTCTGGATGATCTCGAAGGACACCTCGTTGACGGTCTTCGGGTCGAGCGCCTGGAACAGCGGGCGGAAGCCGTTGAACAGCACGGTGAGGTCGAGGGCGTTCTTGGTCTGCGCGAGCGGCACCGTCGAGCCGGGCGCGCGGGCGGTGGCCGAGCCGGTGCCCTCGGCGATGGCGACGTAGCGCTCGCCGACGAGGTTGCGGTAGCGCAGCTGCAGGACGTTGGCCTCGGTGATGCGACGGTCGCCGTCGAGCTGCAGCACGACGTCGGCGACGTCCTTGCCGGTCTCCCGGTCCTTGGCCAGGCCGATGCTCTTGACCTTGCCGACCTTCACGCCGGCGACCCGCACCTCGTTGCCGGGCAGCAGGCCGGTGACGTCGGAGAACTGGGCGCGGTAGGTCGTGGACTTGCCGACGCCGAAGTTGCCGATGGTGGCGGCCAGCATGAACGTCATCAGCGAGGTGACCAGCATGAAGACGATCAGCTTGATGCCGGCGGAGGTTGTCTTCACGCGAGCCCCACGGAGTTCCCACGGGCCAGCGGCCCGAACAGCAGGCTGACGATGTCCGGCACGTCCTGGACCGGGATCCCGAGCACCGGCGCCGCGACGGCGACGATGGCCGGGTCCACCGTCGAGCGGGACGTCGGCGCGAGGTAGGAGGCGGCGGCCGCGTTGGTCGTCGGCGTGGTGCTGCTGCGGTAGCCGTCGTCGAAGGAGGTGTCCGCTGCCGGCCGCTTCGGGTTCGGCAGGCCGTCGCAGTACGGGGGCCGCTTGTCCCGGTACTTCGGCTCCTGGCCCGGCGTGAAGCCGCCGTTGTGCTCCGTCGCCTCCATCGTGATGTGCAGCCCGGGCTGCAGCCCGCCGAAGGTCTTCTCCACGGTCGGCTCGTACGCCGCCAGGCCCTTGAGCAGGCAGGTGAACTCCGGCGAGTACCTGGCGTAGAGGTTGAGCGAGGGGATGGAGTCCCGGGCGAGCGCCACGAACCGACCGGCGTTCTGGTCGACGATCGACTGCGCGCTCGCGGCGAAGCCGGTGGTGGCAGACAGGAACGTGTTCAGCGAGGCCCTCTCCTCCACCAGGTTGCGGCTGCTGGCCGACAGGTTGTCCAGGACCTGCAGCAGCACGGGCGTGGTGTCGGCGGTGTTGTTGCTGAAGTCCGCCAGCCCCTGCAGGTCCTGGCCCAGCCGCGGCAGCGACGGGTTGAACTGCTTGAAGTAGGCGCCCGCGTTGGCCAGGTTGTTGCCCAGCTTGTCGCCGCGGTCACGCAGTGCGGTCGACAGGGCGTTCAGCGTGGTCGACAGCTGCGTCGGCTTGAGGCTCTGCAGCAGCGGCATCAGGTCGTCCAGGACCCGCTCGGTCTCCATCGCCGTCTCGGTGCGGTCCTGCGGGATGACCGACCCGTCCGCGATGTGCCCGGGCGCCGGGTCCTTGGGGGCGACGAGCAGGACGTACTTCTCTCCGAACAGGGTCTTGGGCAGCAGCTGCGCCGTCACGTTGGCCGGGATGAGCTTGACCTTGTCGGGCTGCAGCGCCAGCCGGACCGTGGCGCCGTCGCCGTTCGAGCTCACCGCCCGGACCTCGCCGACCACCAGGCCACGCAGCTTGACGTCGGCCGGCGGGGACAGCTGGTTGCCGATCCGGTCGGCCTTGAGGGTCACGTCCACGACGGGCGTGAAGGCCTTCTGGTAGAGCGCGACCGCCAGGCCGACCAGCAGGCTCAGGACCACGAGGAAGGCCACGCCCGCGATCCGCCTCTTCACGATGGCGGCGCGGCCCAGGGCGACGGGGGCGGACATCAGCCGGCGATCTTCACGGTCGTGGTCGCACCCCAGAGCGCGAGGCTCAGGAAGAAGTCGACCAGGTTGATGGCCACGATCGCGGTGCGCACTGCCCGGCCGACCGCCACGCCCACGCCGGCCGGGCCGCCGGAGGCGTAGTACCCGTAGTAGCAGTGGATGAGGATGATGATCACCGCGAAGATGAGCACCTTGATGAAGCTGTAGATCACGTCGATCGGTGGCAGGTACTGCTGGAAGTACTGGTCGTAGGTGCCGGTCGACTGCCCGTAGAAGCCGGTGGTGATGGTGCGGGCGGCGAAGTACGAGGACAGCAGCCCGACGACGTACAGCGGGATGACGGCGATGAAGCCGGCGATCATCCGGGTGGTCACCAGGAACGGCAGCGACGGCACACCCATGACCTCGAGCGCGTCCACCTCCTCGGAGATGCGCATGGCGCCGAGCTGGGCGGTGAACCCGCAGCCGACGGTGGCGCTCAGCGCCAGGCCGGCCACCAGCGGCGCGATCTCGCGGGTGTTGAAGTACGCCGAGAGGAACGCCGTGAAGTTCGCGGTGCCGAGCTGGTTCAGGGCGGCGTAGCCCTGCAGGCCGACCTCGGTGCCGGTGAAGAACGTGAGGAAGGCGATGACGCCGATCGTGCCGCCGACCAGCGCGAGCGCGCCGGAGCCGAGGGAGACCTCGGCCAGCAGCCGGATGACCTCCTTCTTGTAGCGGAGCAGCACCCGGTAGGTCCAGCCCAGCGAGCGCGCGTAGAACGACAGCTGGGCGCCCAGGTCGTCGAGCATGCCGAGCAGCACGTCGAGGATCCGACGCGCGAAGCGGACCGGTGCCATGAGCACCGGGGGCACGGGGGTGCCCGAGCTGACGGCCACTTCAGCCGCCCTTCTGGGGGACGACCTGGAAGTAGATCGCCGTGATGATGAAGTTCGTCAGGAACAGCAGCATGAAGCTGATCACGACGGTCTGGTTGACCGCGTCGCCGACACCCTTC
>JAOPVD010000277.1 GCA_025966295.1 Frankiales bacterium
TGCCGGAGCGTGTGCGCGGGGCCGATCGTCAGCACTGTGGGGCTCATCGCGTCACGAACGTGCACGGGCACCTCCTGCCCGAACGTTACGTCCGGGTCACGCAAATGCCTAGCAACCCGCTAGACGACGCGGCGCATCCAGCCGTGGGTGTCCTCGACGCGGCCGTACTGGAGGTCCAGCAGCGCGGTCCGGAGCTTCATCGTCACGGCGCCGGGCTCGCCGCCGCCGGCGATCGCCTCGCCGCCGGGCCAGCGCAGTGCCCCGATCGGGGTGATCACGGCGGCGGTGCCGCAGGCAAAGGCCTCCACGACGGTGCCGTCGGCGGCGCCCTTGCGCCACTCGTCGACGTCGACCTTGCGCTCCTCGACGTGGTGGCCGAGCTCCTTGGCCAGCGTGATGATCGAGTCGCGGGTGATGCCCTCGAGGATGGTGCCGCTGACCTCCGGCGTGACCAACGTGCCGTCGTCGAGCACCAGGAACACGTTCATCCCGCCCAGCTCCTCGAGCCAGCGGTGCTCGACCGCGTCCAGGAACACCACCTGGTCGCAGCCGTGCTCGGCCGCCTCGGCCTGGGCCACCAGCGAGGAGGCGTAGTTGCCACCGCACTTCGCCGCGCCGGTGCCACCGGGGGCGGACCGGGTGTACTCCTGCGACAGCCACAGCGACACCGGCCGGAGCGGGCCGGAGAAGTAGTTGCCGGCGGGCGAGGCGATCAGCTGGAACAGCGCCGACTCGCTCGGGCGCACGCCCAGACCGACCTCGGTGGCCCAGATGAACGGACGCAGGTACAGCGAGGCGCCCTCACCGCCGGGCACCCAGTCGCGGTCCTGCTGCACGAGCAGCTCGAGGGCCTGCACGAACGCGTCCTCGGGGAACTCCGGCAGCGCCAGGCGGCGGGCGCTGCGGGCCATCCGGGCGGCGTTGCGCTCGGGCCGGAACAGCGACACGCCGCCGTCGGGCTGGCGGTAGGCCTTCAGGCCCTCGAAGACGGTCTGGCCGTAGTGCAGGACGACGGAGGCGGGATCGATCGAGATCGACGCGTAGGCCTCCAGGCGGGCGTCGTGCCAGCCCTCGCCGAGCTGCCACTGGGCCGTGACCATGTGGTCGGTGAAGACCCGGCCGAACGCCGGGTTGGCCAGGATGTCGGCCCGGACCTCCGCGTCCACCAGGGTCCCGCTCGGCTGCACTGAGAACTGCACGCTCATCGTTCCTCCTCCACGATCACGGTACCGGGAGGGGGGCTACCCCGCGACGAGCGCGGCGAGGGCGTCGCCCACCTCGGCGGTGCTGCGGACGGCGTCACCGCGGGTGCTGAGGTCCTTGGCGACCGCCGCCTCGACCCGGGCGGCCGCGTCGGCGTGGCCGAGGTGGTCGAGCAGCAGCGCGACCGACAGCACGGTGGCGGTCGGGTCGGCCTTCTGCTGGCCGGCGATGTCGGGCGCGCTGCCGTGCACCGGCTCGAACATGCTCGGGTTGCTGCGGGAGACGTCGAGGTTGCCGCTCGCGGCCAGCCCGATGCCGCCGCCGATGGCCGCCCCGATGTCGGTGAGGATGTCGCCGAACAGGTTGTCGGTGACGACCACGTCGAACCGGCCCGGGTCGGTGACGAAGAACATCGAGGCCGCGTCGACGTGCTGGTAGGCCAGCTCGACGTCCGGGAAGTCGCGGGCCACCTCGTCGGTGACGCGCTTCCAGAGGCCACCGGCGTGCACCAGCACGTTGGTCTTGTGGACGAGGGTCAGGTGCTTGCGGGGCCGCCGCTGCGCCCGCCCGAAGGCGTCCCGCACCACCCGCTCGACGCCGTACGCGGTGTTGATGCTGACCTCGGTGGCCACCTCGTGCGGGGTGCCGGTGCGCATCGTGCCGCCGTTGCCGACGTAGGGGCCCTCGGTGCCCTCCCGGACCACCACCATGTCGACCGGCTTGCCGCCGAGCGGGCCGGTGACGCCGGGGAACAGCCGCACCGGCCGCAGGTTGACGTGGTGGTCGAGCAGGAAGCGGAGCTTCAGCAGCAGCCCGCGCTCCAGGACGCCCGGCGGCACCGACGGGTCGCCGATGGCGCCGAGCAGGATGGCGTCGACGCCCCGCAGCTCCGCCACGACGCTGTCCGGCAGGGTCTCGCCGGTGCGGAGGTAGGCCCGCGCTCCGAGGTCGTAGTCGACGGTCTCCACGCCGGGCAGCACGGTCCGCAGGACCTTGAGCCCCTCAGCCACGACCTCCGGGCCGATGCCGTCCCCACCGATGACTGCCAGCTTCGTCATCCGCGCATGCTACATCCTGGGATCTATGTCTCACACTATGAGACCGCCGGCCGGTGGTAGCGGCCCCGGACCAGCACGGCCACCACCCCGAAGCCGGCCGTGACCAGCGCGGCCACCGCGAACATGGGGGTCCAGCGCTGCTGGCCGGCGAAGGGCGCGAGCACCGCCGTCGCCAGCCCGCCGCCCAGGAACAGCATCGCGGCGAACAGCGAGACCATGGCCGCCCGCGCCTGCGGCACCACCTCGGTCGCCCAGGTCTGCATCGTCGAGTGCAGCGGCGCCCAGCCGAAGCCGACGAGCAGCGCGGTCGCCCCGACGGCCGGCTCCGACCGGCTCACCGCCGTCACGGCGTAGGCGGCCACGAGCAGCGCCGCCCCGACGCCGAGCAGCACCCGGGGCGCGGTGCGGGCCACCTGGCGCTTCACCACCCGGGAGGCCAGCAGCAGCCCGACGCCGTACAGCGCCACCACCAGGCCGGCCGTGGTCGCCGACTCGCCGGTGCTCTGCAGCGCCGGCGCCAGGTAGGCCAGCAGGCCCAGCAGCACGGCGCCCTCGACCAGCGTGAGCGCCAGCACCCGGCGCCCCCACCGGTGCCGCAGCACGGTCAGGACGCCGGTCTGGGCGACGACCGGCCGGGTGGGCTCGGGCAACCGGCGCAGCAGCAGCGCGACGAGGGCCGCCCCCACCGCCGGTACGGCGAAGGCCGCCCGCCAGGACACGGTCGCGGCCAGCACGCCGCCGAGCGCCGTGGCGAAGGTGATGCCGGTGGCGGTCGCCGCGTTGAGGTCGGTGAGGGTGTGCTGCCGTCGGTCGAGCGGCACCGCGTCCCCGACGTAGACGAGGCAGGTGGGCACCACCGCGCCCATCGCCGCACCCGTCACCGCCCGCGCGACGACGAGGGCCCCGAAGGTCGGAGCCACCACCGCGCACCCGCCGGCGAGCGCCCCGACCGTCAGCGCCGCCCGCATCGTCCGGACCCGGCCGAACCGGTCGCTCAGCAGCCCCCACACCGGTTGGCCGAGGCCGTAGAGCAGGTAGTACCAGGACGCCGCGGCCGCGGCGCTGCCGAGCGAGACC
>JAOPVD010000302.1 GCA_025966295.1 Frankiales bacterium
TTCCGGGACGCCATCCCGCGCACCGCCACCGGCAAGATCCAGAAGTTCAAGCTCCGCGAGCAGTACTGGCAGGGCCTGGAGCGCAAGGTCAACTAACTCACTCACTAACTAACTAACTAACTCGCCCGCCCCCTTCCGGTGATCCACGGAACCGGCGCCCCCGTTTAGCGGCCGCAAACGTAGGCGCCCGTTCCGTGGATCACGGGTAGGGGTGGGGGTGGGGGTGGGGGTGGGGGCTGGGCGGCTGGGTGGCCGGGCTTGCCTAAGGTGGGCGGGTGTCGCGTCGCGGGTGGTTGCTGTTCGGCGCGATGTGCGTCCTGTGGGGCATCCCGTACCTGCTCATCAAGGTCGCGGTCGACGAGCTCTCGCCGCCGGTGCTGGTGCTGGCCCGTACCGCCATCGGGGCGCTGGTGCTGCTGCCGATCGCGGCGGCCCGCGGCTACCTGCGGCCGCTGCTGCCGTACTGGCGCTGGGTGCTGGCCTTCACCGTCCTGGAGATCGCCGGTCCGTGGCTGCTGCTCAGCGACGCGGAGCGCTACCTCACCTCCTCGCTGACCGGGCTGCTGGTGGCGGCGGTGCCGATCGTCGCCGCGCTGGCCTCGCTGGCGCTGGGCGAGGAGGACCGGCTGGACCGCACCCGGGTCCTCGGCCTGGTCGTCGGGATGGCCGGCGTCGCGACGCTGCTCGGGCTCGACCTGGGCGGGGAGGTCCGGGCCGCCCTCGAGATCGGCCTGGTGGTGATCGGCTACGGCACCGCGCCGATCATTGTCAGCCGCAAGCTGGCCGACGTACCGGCCCTCGGGGTGATCGCGGCGTCGCTCGGCATCACCGGGATCGGGTACGCACCGTTCGCCGCCGCGTCCTGGCCGTCGCGGCTGCCGTCGGGCGAGGTCATCATCAGCCTGGTCGTGCTCGCGCTGGCCTGCACGGTGCTGGCGTTCGTGCTGTTCTTCGCCCTCATCGCCGAGGCCGGTCCGAACCGGGCGCTGGTCATCACCTTCGTGAACCCGGCGGTGGCGCTGCTGCTGGGCATCGCGCTGCTCGACGAGCCGTTCACCGCCGGCGCCGCGATCGGCTTCCCGCTGATCCTGCTCGGCTGCGTGCTCGCGACCCGCAAGAGCCGTGCGCGCGTCCCGGCGCTCGCCGAGCCCTGAGCGCTACGGTCCGCCCATGGGGGTCACCGAGCTCCGGGTGCACGGCGTCGGGGGGTCGACGCCGGAAGAGGTGCTGAACACCGGTCCGGCCCACCAGGTGGCCGGCGACCGCGATGCCGGCTTCTACGTCGCCGCCGACCCGCAGGTCGAGGCGTACTGCTGGGGCAACCTCACCGCCGGCGCGGCCAGCCGGGCGCTGTGGCTGCTCATGCTGCCCTTCACGCTGGTCAACGCCAGCTTCTGGATGGGACCGCGGCGGCGGGCCAACGAGGCCCTGGTCAGGCTGCTGGCCCTCAGCCTGACCGCCACCGCGGTGCTCGCTGCGGAGGGCGTCGGCACCGACCTGCTCGGTTGGCAGTGCGCCGGCCGCGCCTCCTGCCGCGACCGGCACTCCTGGTTGCGCTGGCTGGGTTCGGGGGCGATGGCGACCCCCGGCCGGCGGGCGGCCGTCGGGGCGGTCGTGCCGCTGCTGGTGCTGCTGTTGCTCGGGTTCCTGGCCCGCCGGACCGCGCGCTATGAGAAGGTCCGGCCGCCCCGCGCCGGCGGCCCGGCCCCCTTGCAGGACCCGACCTTCTGGTACGGCGCCCGCCAGGTCGCCCGGCTCCGGCAGCTGCACCTCACCGTCGGGCTGGCCGTGGTCGGGCTCGGGATGGCCTGGCCGCTGTGGGACTGGGACCGGCACCACGGCGGCGCGCTCCGGGTCGTCGACGCCGGCCTGGTCGTGGCCCTGTCGGCGCTGATCGTCGTCGCCTGCGTCGCGGTGTGCCTGCCCACCGTCGTACGCCGGGAGGGGCCGGAGGAGTCGGGGCCGCGCTGGCCCAGGCAGCTCCAGCGGCTGGCGCTGGTGGTGGTGCTGGCCACCGTCGTCGCCGCCGTCGTGCCCGGTCGCGCCGGCTGGGCGGTCCACGCGGCCCGGGCACTGCCCGGGTACGGCGCCGCGGTGACGGCGGTGTTCCTGGCGCAGCTGGCCGGGATCGCGCTGCTCGCGGCGGTGGTGCTGCCGCATCGGGACCGGGGCGCGGCCGCCCGCGGGCTGGCGCAGCCGGTGTTCGGGGCGCTCGGGCTGCTGCTGGCATCGGTGTTCACCGCCGGGCTGGCGTTCCGGGTGGCGGACTGGCTGGACGGCGGGAAGAACCCCACCGAGGGGCCGCTGCGGCTGCCGCTGGCCTACCAGTGGGCGGCGCTGGCGCTGCTCGTCGTGGCGGTTCCCGGCGCGCTGCTGATCGGCGTGCGGGCGCTGCACCGCTACCGGGTGGAGCGGCGGGCGGCGCTGCCGCGGGTGCGGGCGGCGTACGGCGAGCCGCCGGCCGCCCTGGAGGGCCGGCTGCAGCTGGTCGCGAAGGCGCAGGCCCGCGCCAGCCTCACCGACGCCGCGCTGAGCTGGCTGTCCTGGCTGACCGCCGCCTCGCTGGTCGCGGCCCTGGCTGCGATGGGCCTCACCCTGGCGACGGGGGAGTCGCCGGCGCAGCAGTCCGGCTTGCTGCGGCTCGGAACGCAGGCCGGGACCTGGCTGGTCAGCGGCATTGCGGCGCTGCTCGTGCTGGTCGGCTACCGGTCGTACCGGACCGCGAGCCTGCGGCACCGGGTCGGGATCCTCTGGGACGTCGGGACCTTCTGGCCCCGGGCCGCGCACCCGCTCGCCCCGCCCTGCTACGCCGAGCGCTGCGTCCCCGACCTGAGCCGCCGGGTCGACTTCCTCGCCGCGCAGGGCGGTGTGGTGCTGTCGGCGCACTCGCAGGGCAGCGTCCTCGCCGCGGCGCTGGTCTGGCAGCTGCCGGACGACGTCCGGGAGCGGGTGCGGCTCCTCACCTACGGCTCGCCGCTGGCCCGGTTGTACGGGCGGCTCTACGGGAGCTGGTTCGGCCCGGCTGCGCTGGAGCAGCTGCAGGGGACCATCGGAGCCGACCGGTGGGTCAACCTGTGGCGCCGCACCGACTTCATCGGCGCGGCGGTGGGCACCCAGGCCGACGTGGAGCTGCCGCGTGACCCGGAGCACCTGGAGCCGCCGCCGGGGGATCCCACCTACCCGGTGCCGCACACGCACTTCGACTACGAGCTGACGCCCGAGTACGCCAAGGCCCTGGCCGGGCAGGTCGAGAGCCTGTGAGGCTGCGGCTGCTCGGCGAGGACGACCTCGAGACCCTGGGCGGGTTCTTCGCGGCGCCGCACGTCGCGCGGTGGTGGCACCAGGACGCTGCGCCGGAGGCGGTGGCGGCGGAGTACGGGCCCCTCTTGCGCGGCGAGGACCCGACCGTCGTGCTGCTGGCGCTGGTCGAGGACCGGCCGGTCGGCCTGGCGCAGTGGTACCGCTGGGACGACAACCCGAACGAGCGCGACGGCTACGGCATCCCGGCCGGCACGGTCGGGATCGACTACCTCATCGGGCACCCGCACGACTGCGACCGCGGACTGGGCACCGCGCTGGTAGCGGCGGTGCTCGCAGCCACCCCGCCGCTGCCGGTCTGGGTGACACCCGAGGCCGCGAACGAGCCCTCCCGCCGGGTGCTGGAGAAGAACGGCTTCGCGCTCATGGCCGTCAAGCAGTGCCAGGTCGAGAGTCCTTTCCCGGAGGGGCCGACGGCGCTGTACCGGCTCGCGCGCTGACGTCCCCGGGGTAGGGCTCGGGGGCCTGCGCGCCGGTGGCCAGGCGGCTCCGCCTTGCGCCGTACAGGAAGTAGACGACCAGGCCGATCGCCATCCAGATGCCGAACCGGATCCAGGTGACCGTCGGCAGGTTGAGCATCAGCCAGAACGACGCCAGCGCCGACGCGATCGGCACCCACGGCACCAGGGGAGTGCGGAACGCGCGAGGCAGCTCCGGCCGCTTGCGGCGCAACACGACGACGCCGAGCGCGACCACGATGAAGGCGAACAGCGTGCCGATGTTGACCAGCTCGGCCAGCTCGGTGAGCGGCACCAGCGCGGAGATGACAGCCACCACCAGCCCGGTCGCGATCGACGTCCGGTACGGCGTGCCGGTGCGCTCGGACACCTTGGCGAAGGCCGGCGGCAGCAACCGGTCGCGGGCCATCGCGAAGAACACCCGGGACTGGCCCAGCAGCAGCACCATCATCACCGTGGTCAACCCGAACAGCGCGCCGACGCTGATGAGCGAGGCGATGCCGTCCTGGCCGACCGAGCGGAACGCCTCGGCCAGTGGGGCGTCCGTGCTGATGCTCGTGTACTTCACCATCCCGGTGATGACCAGCGAGACGGCGACGTAGAGGACCGTGCAGATCGCGAGCGACGCGAAGATGCCGCGCGGCAGGTCGCGCTGCGGGTTCTTGGTCTCCTCGGCCGCGGTCGCGACGATGTCGAAGCCGATGAAGGCGAAGAACACCAGCGCGGCGGCGGTGAAGATGCCGCTGATGCCGAACGCCCCGGGCGCGAAGCCGAGGTCCTGGATGAGCGACGGCACGGTGTGGGTGCCCTTGGCCGGCGTCGAGCCGGACGGCGGGATGAACGGCGACAGGTTGCTCGCCTTGACGTAGAACAGCCCGGCGACGATGACCAGCAGCACGATCGCCACCTTGACGGCGACCGCGACGGCGTTGACCTGGGCCGACACCTTGATGCCGAGGCAGATGATGCCGGTGAGGACCAGCACGATGCCCGCGGCGATGAGGTTGTGGCCGTCGCCGTACAGCCAGGACGGGATGCTGACGCCCAGGTCCCGGGCCACGTCGGCGAAGTAGGTGGACCAGCCGACGGCCACCGTCGAGGCGCCCAGGGCCAGCTCGAGGATGAGGTCCCAGCCGATGATCCAGGCGACCAGCTCGCCGAGCGAGGCGTAGGAGAAGGTGTACGCCGAGCCGGCCACCGGGACGGTCGAGGCGAACTCGGCGTAGCAGAGCGCCGCGAGCCCGCAGGCGATCGCGGCGACGACGAACGACAGCGACACCGCCGGGCCGGCCTGTACGCCGGCGGCCTTGCCGGTGAGGACGAAGATGCCGGTGCCGATGACCACCCCGACGCCGAACACCGTGAGCTGCACCCAGCCGAGCTGCTTGCGCAGCTGGTGGCCGGGCTCCTCGGTGTCCCGGATGGACTGCTCGACGGACTTCGTCCTCATGACGTCCACGGCGGCTCCTCGTGATGTGCCTCACTCGTGGCCGGACCCGTACCCGCTGGATGATCACTTCTACCCGTCCCCGCCCGGGCCTGGCGAGCGCGTCGCGTGGAGGTCGACGCGCGTCGCTGCGAGACTGGAGGGGTGACCACGCAGCTCGCACCTGAGGGCCGGCCCATGAGCACCCGCACCAAGGTGCTCGTCGGCATCGCCGGCGGCCTCGCTCTGCTCAGCATGCTCGTGACCGCAGTGTTCAGCTTCCTGCTCGCGCCACCCAAGAAGGTCCTGGTGGTGACGATGCAGCAGACCGCCACCGAGGCCGACCGCCAGCGCCTCAAGGTGGACTGCGGGGCGCTGACCGGCGTGACCGTCGTCGCCGACAGGGGCAACCCGGACCCGCACGTGCAGGGCCGCTTCCCGGTGCGCTTCGACATCGGCAAGGCCAATGCGCAGCAGGAGGTGGCGCTCACGGCCTGCATCAACAAGCACACCGACACCGTGCGCGGCTTCCTCAGCGAGGGCGACCGCTAGTCGCGGCCGACGTTCGTGTCGAGCCAGTCGACCACGGGCGCCATCGCCCGCAGCAGCTTCGCCAGCTCGGTCCCGGCCTCGGGCGTCGACAGCCAGGCCGGACAGCCGACGTCCCGGCTGACGGTCAGGGTCTTGTGCCGCAGCAGGTCGGCGCGCGGGTGCTCCTTGTCGTACCCGCTGGGGACGCGCACCAGCGTGCTGCCGCCCACGCGGTACCCGGCCTTCCCCGTCGCCGCGACCGCCCGCTCCAGCCGTGGGCCCGTCACGTCGTCGGCGACGGCCTGCCGGAGTCGTCCGACCTGCGCCGGGTTCGTCTCCCAGTAGCCGGCCGCCACCATCAGCCCCGCCGCCGACACCTGGACGTACCGGGACGACTCGGCGAACCAGACCCCCTGATGGGTCTTGTACGGCGTCTTGTCCTTCGCGAACCGGACGTCGCGGTAGGGCCGGAACACCTTGGCCGGCCCGAACTCCGGAGCGACCGCCGCAGCGAACGCCTCCAGGGGCGCCTTGACCGACGCGTCGTACGTCGACTTGTGCGCCGTCCAGTAGGCCTTGGAGTTGTCTCCCTCGAGGTCCTCGTAGAAGTCGAGCGCGGCGACCGGGATGCCCTCGAAGCTCACCGCAGCACCCGCTGCGCACCGCTGTACACGTTCATCGTGTCGCCCCTCAGGAAGCCGACGAGGGTCATCCCGGCTTCGGTGGCGAGGTCGACGGCGAGCGACGACGGCGCGGAGACCGCCGCCAGGCAGGGGATCCCGGCCATCCAGGCCTTCTGCACCAGCTCGAACGAGGTCCGGCCGCTGACGAGCAGCACGCTGCCGGTGAGGGGGAGCCGCCCCTCACGCAGCGCCCAGCCCACCACCTTGTCCACCGCGTTGTGCCGCCCGACGTCCTCGCGCAGGCACAGCAGCTCGCCGCTGCGATCGAACAGCCCGGCGGCGTGCAGCCCACCGGTCTTGTCGAACACCTTCTGCGCCTCCCGCAGCCGGTCCGGCAGCGCACTCAGCAGCCTCGGCGTCACCGTGAGCTGGTCGTCCGCGACGCCGTACGTGGTGGTCTGGCGCACCGCCTCGAGGCTGGCCGTGCCGCAGATGCCGCAGGACGAGGTGGTGTAGAACGCCCGTGGCTGCGGTGGCGGCACCGTGAGGTCCAGGTCCAGCACGTTGTAGGTGTTCTGGCCGGATTCGTCGGCGCCCGCGCAGTACCGCATCGACGTCAGCTGGTCGGTGCGGCTCAGGACGCCCTCGGAGACCAGGAAGCCGGCCGCCAGGTCCATGTCGTCGCCCGGGGTGCGCATCGTGACGGTCAGCGGCTTGCCGTCGACCCGGATCTCGAGGGGCTCCTCCACGGCGAGGGTGTCCGGGCGCGTGACGGTGCTCTCCCCGTCGATCCGGACCACTTTACGGCGCGCCGTTAGCCTTCCCATGGCCGCACGGTACGTCGTCATGGTTGGCTGCCCGTCATGACGGGCAGGAGCGGCGCGTGAGTTTGGGCAAGAGCTTTCTCGGTTGGCCTGTCCTGCGTCAGCTCACGGGTGAGGACCGCACCGGTCGTGGCCCTGCCGCGCAGTCCGCGCGCAGCGCCGGCCTGCTGCCGCGCACCAAGACCGCGGACCGGGTCGTCGACAGCGTCTGCCCGTACTGCGCCGTGGGCTGTGGGCAGAAGGTCTACGTCAAGGACGAGCGGGTCATCCAGATCGAGGGCGACCCGGCCAGCCCGGTGTCGCGCGGCCGGCTCTGCCCCAAGGGCTCGGCCAGCGAGCAGCTGGTCAACTCGCCCGGACGCGTGACCACGGTCCGCTACCGCCGTCCCTTTGCGACGGACTGGGAGGACCTGGACCTCGAGACGGCGACCGACATGATCGCCGACCGGGTCGTCGAGACGCGGGCCCGCACCTGGCAGGACCTCGACCACAAGGGGCAGAAGGTCCGGCGGACCCTCGGCTTCGCCTCGCTCGGGGGCGCCACCCTCGACAACGAGGAGAACTACCTCATCAAGAAGCTGTTCACCGCCCTGGGGGCAGTGCAGATCGAGAACCAGGCGCGAATATGACACAGCGCCACGGTGCCCGGTCTGGGTGCCTCCTTCGGTCGCGGCGGGGCGACGACCTTCCTGCAGGACCTGCAGCACTCTGACTGCATCGTCATCCAGGGCTCGAACATGGCCGAGTGCCACCCGGTCGGGTTCCAGTGGGTGATGGAGGCGAAGAAGCGCGGCGCCAAGGTGATCCACATCGACCCGCGGTTCACCCGCACCTCGGCGGTGGCCGACAGCCACGTGCCGTTGCGGGCCGGGTCGGACATCGCCTTCCTCGGCGGGATCATCAACTACGTCCTGCAGCACGAGAAGTACTTCAAGGAGTACGTCCTCGCCTACACCAACGCCTCCTTCCTGCTGCGTGAGGAGTTCCAGGACACTGAGGAGCTCGACGGGCTGTTCAGCGGGTACGACGCCAGCACCGCGAAGTACGACAGCACGTCGTGGAGCTACGCCGGCCTGGAGGGTGACGGCCGCGAGGGCGGGAAGGGCGCCGGTGGCGACGACCTGGGGCACGCCGAGGGCGAGTCACACGGCTCCGGCGGCCCGGCCCTGAACCCCAACGAGGTCCAGAAGGACTGGACGCTCCAGCACCCGCGCAGCGTCTTCCAGGTGCTCAAGCGGCACTACGCCCGCTACACGCCGGAGATGGTCGAGCAGGTCTGTGGCGTACCGGCGAGCCAGTTCCTCGAGGTGTGCGAGGCGGTGACGGCCAACAGCGGCCGCGAGCGCACCACCTGCTGGGTCTACTCCGTCGGCTGGACCCAGCACAGCGTCGGTGTGCAGTACATCCGCGGCGCGGCCATCATCCAGCTGCTGCTGGGGAACATGGGCCGGCCCGGTGGCGGCATCCTGGCACTGCGCGGCCACGCGTCCATCCAGGGGTCCACCGACATCCCGACGCTGTTCAACCTGCTGCCGGGCTACCTGCCGATGCCGCAGGCCGCCGAGCACGAGACCTGGGAGGCCTACCTCGACGGCATCCGAAGTCCGCAGCAGAAGGGCTTCTGGGGCAACGCCGAGTCGTACGTCGTCAGCCTGCTCAAGGCCTGGTGGGGTGAGCACGCCACCAAGGAGAACGGCTGGGCCTTCGACTACCTGCCGCGGATCAGCGGCGACCACGGCACCTACCAGACGGCGCTGGACATGGTCGACGACAAGGTCGAGGGCTACTTCCTGCTCGGCCAGAACCCGGCGGTGGGCTCCGCCCACGGCAAGCTCCAGCGGCTGGGCATGGCGCACCTGAAGTGGCTGGTCGTGCGCGACCTCAACATGATCGAGTCGGCGACGTTCTGGAAGGACGGGCCCGAGATCGAGAGCGGGGAGCTGCGCACCGAGGACATCGGCACCGAGGTGTTCTTCCTGCCGGCTGCCGCGCATACCGAGAAGTCGGGCACCTTCACGCAGACCCAGCGGATGCTGCAGTGGCACCACAAGGCCGTGGACCCGCCGGGAGACTGCCAGAGCGAGCTGGCGTTCTTCTACCTGCTCGGTCAGAAGGTGCGCGCGCGGCTCGCCGACTCCGGCGAGGCGCGCGACCTGCCGCTCCAGCACCTCACCTGGGACTACCCGCTCGACGCGGACGGCGAGATCGACGCGGAGGCGGTGCTCCAGGAGATCAACGGCCGGCACGCCGACGGGCGGCTGCTGTCCGGCTACCTCGAGATGAAGCCGGACGGCTCGACCGCGGGCGGCTGCTGGATCTACAGCGGCGTCTACGCCGACGGCGTCAACCAGAGCGCCCGCCGCAAGCCGGGCAGCGAGCAGGACTGGGTCGCCAAGGAGTGGGGCTGGGCCTGGCCGTACAACCGGCGCATCCTCTACAACCGCGCCTCTGCCGACCCGGACGGCAAGCCGTGGAGCGCCCGCAAGGCGTACATGCAGTGGGACGGCGAGCACTGGGTGGGGCCCGACAACGTCGACTTCCCCAAGGACCGCGCCCCGTCGTACCGGGCCCCGGAGGGTGCCACCGGTCCGGACGCCCTGAACGGCGACGACCCGTTCGTGATGATGGCCGACGGCAAGGGCTGGCTGTTCTCGCCGAGCGGGCTGGTCGACGGGCCGCTGCCGGCGCACTACGAGCCGGCCGAGTCGCCGGTGGTGAACCCGCTCTACGGCCAGCAGGCCAACCCGACGCGCGAGGTCTTCAAGCGCAAGGAGAACCCGATGCAGCCGTCGGGCGACGAGCCCGGCGCCGACGTGTTCCCGTACGTGTTCACCACCTACCGGCTCACCGAGCACCACACCGCCGGCGGCATGAGCCGGTGGCTGCCCTACCTGTCCGAGCTGCAGCCGGAGTTCTTCTGCGAGGTGTCGCCGGCGCACGCCCGCGAGCGCGGCCTGGAGAACCACGGCTGGGCGACCATCATCACGGCGCGCGCCGCGATCGAGGCCCGGGTGCTCGTCACCGAGCGCGTGGTGCCGCTCCGCGTCGGCGGCAAGGTCGTGCACCAGGTCGGGCTGCCCTACCACTGGGGGGTCGGCACCGACGCCGTCGTGACGGGCGACTCCGCCAACGACCTGTTCGGGCTCGCCCTCGACGCCAACGTGCACATCCAGGAGACGAAGGCCGCTGCCTGTGACATCCAGCCCGGTCGCCGGCCGCGCGGCGAAGCGCTGCTCCGGATGGTCGAGGAGTACCGCAGCCGGGCCGGCATCACCGTCGAGACCGGCCAGCAGCGGATGACGCAGAGGAACGAGCCATGACCAGCAACCCCGCCCGTGACGCCGGCTGGGTCGACCCTCCGCCGCGGAAGGGCTTCTTCACCGACACCAGCGTCTGCATCGGCTGCAAGGCCTGCGAGGTCGCGTGCAAGGAGTGGAACGCCGTCCCCGACGACGGCATGAACTTCCTGGGCTCCTCATACGACAACACCGGCCAGCTCGGCGCCTCCACCTGGCGGCACGTGAAGTTCATCGAGCAGCCGGCCAGCACCGCGGTCGACCTGGGGTTGCCCAGGGTGGGCCTGCCGGGCCAGCAGGACACGGGCGAGCGCACCGACTTCCGGTGGCTGATGGAGAGCGACGTCTGCAAGCACTGCACCCACGCCGCCTGCCTCGACGTCTGCCCGACCGGCTCGCTGTTCCGCACCGAGTTCGGCACCGTCGTGGTGCAGGAGGACATCTGCAACGGCTGCGGCTACTGCGTGCCGGCCTGCCCGTTCGGCGTCATCGACCGGCGGATCGGCGAGAAGGGCGTGACCAAGAACGTCGGCATCGCCCAGAAGTGCACGCTCTGCTACGACCGGCTGCACGACGGCCTCACCCCGGCCTGCGCCCAGGCCTGCCCCACCGAGTCGATCCAGTTCGGGGACCTCGACGAGCTGCGCGCCCGCGCCCAGGAGCGCGTGGACACGATGCACGACCAGGGCATCCCCCAGGCCCGCCTGTACGGCGCGGACGAGAGCGACGGCGTCGGTGGGCTGGGGGCGTTCTTCCTGCTGCTCGACGAGCCCGAGGTGTACGGCCTGCCGCCGGACCCGGTCGTGACCACCAAGGACCTGCCGGAGATGTGGAAGAAGGCGGGCCTCGCGGCCCTCGCCCTGCTGGCCGGTGCCGTCGCGGTCTTCGGCAGCGGCTCGTGACCACCACCGCCGAGCCGCGGCGCCGGCGCAAGGGCGGCGGCGGCGAGCGCCGGATGGTGCCGCCCGCGAAGTTCACCTCCTACTACGGCCGCCCGGTGCTCAAGGCCTCGCCCTGGGAGAAGGAGATCCCGGCCTACCTGTTCCTCGGCGGCCTCGCGGCCGGGTCCTCGCTGCTGGGGGCCGGCGCCGACCTGACCGGCCGACCGGCGCTGCGGCGGGCCAGCCGCATCACCGCGTTCGCGGGCATCACCGTCAGCTTCGGTGCGCTCGTGAAGGACCTCGGCCGGCCGGAGCGGTTCGCCAACATGCTGCGGGTCGCCAAGCCCTCGTCGCCGATGAGCGTCGGCACCTGGATCCTGACCGTCTACGGCCCGCTGGCCGGGGCCGCGGCGGCGGCCGAGCTGCCCCTGCCCGGCGTCCTGGGCCGGCTGACCCGCCTGCTCGGTCGACCTGCCGGGCTCGCCGCTGCGGCGGTGGCGCCGGCGGTGGCGTCGTACACCGCGGTGCTGCTGTCGGACACGGCGACGCCGACCTGGCACGACGCGCACCGGCACCTGCCATTCGTGTTCGTGGGGTCGGCCGCGGCCGCGTCCGGGGGGATGGCGCTGGTGCTGGCGCCGCTGGGGGAGACCGGCCCGGCGCGCCGGCTGGCGGTCGGGGGCGCGGTCCTGGAGCTCGCCGTGGAGCGGCAGATGGAGCAGGCCATGGGCCTGACCGCCGAGCCGCTGCACGAGGGCCGGCCCGGGCAGCTGATGCGCGCCAGCCGCGCCCTGACCGCGGCCGGTGCCCTCGGCGCGATGCTCGGCCGGCGCAGCCGGGTGCTGTCGGCGGTGTCGGGCGCGGCCCTCGTCGCAGGGTCGGCCTGCACGAGGTTCGGTGTGTTCGAGGCCGGGCAGGAATCGGCCCGGGACCCGCGCTACACGGTCGTCCCGCAGCGGGAGCGGCTGCAGCGCAGGGGATGACGAAGGAGCCAGTGATGGCGATCAAGACACCACCGGAGATCAGCGCCGCTGCCGTCGCGGCCGGCACGGCCAAGGCCAAGCTCAGCTGGGATCGCGCCGTCGTCGGGGGCTTCCTGGCCGGCGCCTACATCGCGTTCGGCTCGCTCGTCGCCATCTCGGTGTCGTCCGGCCTCGACCCGAAGACCTGGGGCACGCTCCCGACGCTGTTCACCGGGGCGGTGTTCACCCTGGGCCTGGTGCTGTGCATCGTCGGCGGGGCGGAGCTGCTCACCGGCAACATGGCGCTGCTGCCGCTCGCCCTGCTCCGGCGCAAGATCACCGTCGGCCAGCTCGGCATCAACTTCGGGCTGGTCCTGGTGGGCAACCTGCTCGGGTCGCTGTTCGTGGCCTACTTCCTGGCCTACAAGAGCGGGGTCATCGGCGCCAGCCCGGACGCGGCAGGCGCCGCGGGCCTGGAGCACGTCCGGGCGGCCGCCATCGCCAGCGGCAAGGCGCTGCACGAGTCCAACCTGCAGATCTTCCTGCGCGCCCTCGGCTGCAACTGGCTGGTGTGCCTGGCCGTCTGGCTGGCGCTGGCCGCCGACGACGTGGCCGGCAAGGTCCTCGGCATCTTCTTCCCCATCATGGCCTTCGTCGCGATGGGCTTCGACCACGTCGTGGCCAACATGTTCTTCCTGCCGCTCGGACACTTCATCGGCACCGCCGGGCTGGGTTGGGGGGACGTCACCAACAACCTGGTCATCGCGTTCCTGGGCAACCTGGTGGGGGCCGGCGTGTTCGTGGCCTTCACGTACTGGTTCCTGTACCTGCGCGGCGTGCCGGACGCGGCCACCGACGACGCGGCGTACCCGTCGGAGAACCGGGTCAGCGCACCCGCAGGATCGCGTCGCCCCTGACCTCCAGGTGGCCGATGACGGGGTAGCCCGGCACCTCACCGGCCACCAGCAGGCCGCCGCTGGTCTGGGCGTCGGCGAGCAGCAGCAGCTCCTCGTCGTCAACGTCGGCCCGCAGGTGGGGGAGCACCCAGTCCAGGTTGCGCTTGGTGCCGCCGCTGACGTAGCCGTCGCGCAGCGCGTCCCGTGCCCCGTCGAGGTAGGGCACCGCGGCCGCGTCGATGACCGCCGTCACCCCGGACGCGCGCGCCAGCTTGTACAGGTGGCCCAGCAGCCCGAAGCCCGTCACATCGGTGGCCGCCCGGGCGCCGGCCTCGAGAGCTGCCTCCGAGGCCTCCCGGTTGAGCGCGACCATGCTGGCCACCGCCTGCGGGAAGACCTCACCCGTGCTCTTGTGGCGGTTGTTGAGGACCCCGACGCCGAGCGGCTTGGTGAGCGTCAGTGGCAGCCCGGCCTGTGCGGCGTCGTTCCGCAGCAGCCGCTGCGGGTCGGCGATGCCGGTGACGGCCATGCCGTACTTCGGCTCCGGGTCATCGATGCTGTGCCCGCCGCCGATGTGGCAGGCGGCCTCGCGGGCCACGTCGAAGCCACCCCGGAGGACCTCGGTCAGCAGCTCTTTGGGCAGCACGTCCCGCGGCCAGCCGACCAGGTTGACCGCGACGATGGGCCGGCCGCCCATCGCGTAGACGTCCGACAGCGCGTTGGCCGCGGCGATCCGTCCCCAGTCGTAGGCGTCGTCGACGACCGGGGTGAAGAAGTCCGCGGTCGTCACGACGGCGGTCCGCTCATCGATCTGCACCACCGCCGCGTCGTCGCCGTCGTCGAGGCCCACCAGCAGCGCCGGGTCGACCACCCCGGTCAGGCCGCGGACGATCTCCTCGAGCTCACCGGGCGGGATCTTGCAGGCACAGCCGCCGCCGTGCGCGTAGGAGGTCAGTCGGTTCACGGCTCGACGGTACGTCGCGACCTCGGCGGCGTCGCCGCTAGGGTCGACGTCGGAGGCGTGCGGTCTGCTGGTGCTGCCCCCGGTCTTCAAAACCGGTGAGATCCAGGATCTGGGTCTGGAGGGTTCTATTCCCTTCCGCCTCCGCAATGCGATGTCTCGGGACACCGTGCACAGGTTTCTCGGGACATCGTTCACTTTTTTGGTTGGGCTTGGTAGTCCTGGTCGGGGTTGAGGGTGAGCTCGCGCAGGAGTTCGCCGGTGCCGTTGCGGACGATCCGGACGTGTAGGTCCTGGATGAGCATCAGGACCGGGGTGCCGGCGTAGCGGGTTCCCATGCCGATGTGGTGCAGCCGGCTGTTGTGCCGCAGGTGAGTTTGCCGTGGCGGTCGATGGTGTCGTGCCGGATACGGCCGTGCGGGTCGACCAGGGGCCGGCCAAGGCTGACGGCCTTTGGACCGGGCGGCGTAGGCCTCGGCCGGGGTGTGCCGGTGCAGGGCCCGATGCGGCCGGTCGTGGTTTTAACAGTAGGCGGCGCGTGACGTAGAAGTCCGCATCTTGCCGGTGCGGTCCGGCACGCCCGCCAACCTGACGGGTGACTGAGAGTTGTCAACGACGGTCGGGGTGCCCGGACCTCGTGGTGGCGGTTGCGCTCGGGGGCTCGTTCCGGCCCGAACGCGGCGCGGACGGGCTTACCGACAAGCCACTTCTTAGCCTGACTCGTCGGTGAAAACGGGGCGAATGCGATGAGTTCCCCACCTCTTCGGTGAGAAACCGCTTCGGCCGCAGAGTGGTCACCTAGCGTTCCCGACCGTCACTCTCCGAAAGGTTCTCCCGATGCGCCGCCTGGCCACCGTCGTCGTCTCCACCGTGCTCGCCTCCGGGTTCGCCCCACTGCTGCCTGCCGCGGCTGCGGTGGCGCCCGGTGCCCCGACAGCGGTGGGGCAGTACGCCGCCGCCGGCGGCGTCGGCCTGACCTGGTCGGCACCGGCGGGTGACGCTCCGGTGGCGGGTTACCGGGTGTTTCGCGGGGGTGAGCAGGTCGCCGAGGTGGCGACCGCATCCGTGCTGACCGTCGTCGATGACGCCGTCGTGCCGTCGGCGTCGGCCGACTACACCGTGCAGGCGTTCGGTGAGGGCGGTGACGGCCCGCTCTCGGAGCCGGTCACCGCGACACGGCCGGCGGCGGACCCGTCCCCGGGCAGCACCGAGGCCCTCGTGGTCGAGGGCATCAACCGGCACACCTACTACGACGCCGCCCGGGCCGGCGATGCGGTCGCTCTCAGCGGCGCCACGCTGACCGGGACCCGGGCGCAGAACCCGACCGTCAGCTCCACCCTGCCGGTCGTGCCGGGGCCGGGCACCTGGTCGACGGGGCCGAGCGGCCAGCGGCACATGAACATGTTCATCGACGGCTTCACCTGCAACGACGTCGTCGGCACCCTCACGGTGCACGAGGCGCTCTTCGACGCCCAGCTGCAGCCGCTGACATACGCCGCCGACTGGTCCGGCACCTGCTCCGGGTCGCCCACGACCAGCTCGCTCCGACTGCACAGCGGTGTGGACTACGCCGCCGCCCTGCTGTCGCCGGCCCCGCTGGAGCAGCAGGCACTCGTGGGCGAGTCGACCTCCGCAGACGTCACCATCACCAACCGCGGCCTCGCGCCGCTGTCGATCGGGTCACCGGCGTTCTCCGGCCCGCAGGCCGCTGCGTTCTCCGTCACTGCGACGACGTGCGCGGAGCCGGTCGCGGCGGCCGCGACCTGCACGGTCACGGTGACCTTCAGCCCGGCCGCCAACGGCAGCTATGCCGGCTCCCTTGACGTGCCGATGGGCACGCCTGTCTCGACGCACTCGGTGCCGCTGAAGGCCACCGGCGGCCGGGTTCCCAGCAGCATTTACCCCGTGCTCGTGGACCGCGTGGTGGGCCGCAACCAGCTCCGATGGTCGGCGCCGACTGACCTGGGCGTGCCGGCGAACGTCAGCTACCGCATCCAGAGGGACACGGGCTTCGGCTTTGAGACCCTCGCGGTGACGAGCGCGCTGAGCTGGATCGACACCGCGGTCACGCGGGACGTCGGCTACATGTACCGCGTGACGCCGTTCAACGACGCAGGTGACGGGTCCTCCGTCGACTCGCCGGCGGCGGTCGGTGCTGCGTGGTCGGTCCTCACGGTCTCTGACGGCCCGGGCGTGGACGCCGGGCTCTACCTGGTCAGCCGGATCAGCCAGCTGCGCGTGCCGTTCCTCGCCGACGCGACGGCCCGCTTCACCCCGACCGTCTCCCCGGACGGCGCCAAGGTCGTCTACGCGCAGGCCACCGTGCCCGGTAACCCGAACAGCCCGACGAACCTCTGGATGGCGTCCCTCGTCGGTCCCCCCGCTCCGGTGCAGCTGACGACCCTGGCGGGTGATGAGATCGAGCCGACCTGGTCACGCGACGGGCTCACGCTGGCGTTCACGAGCATCGTCGGTGATGTCGTCCAGGTGCGCACGATGCCTTCGGCCGGCGGTGCTTCCGTCGTCCGCACCACCGGCAGCCACCCGTCGTGGCTCGCCGACTCGACCCGGCTCGTCGTGGAGGACTGGGACACCGGCCTGCTGTACGTCGTCGACGCCGCAGGCAAGCGGACCGCCGTGCCTGGCGTGACCGACGGCTACATGCCGGCCGTCTCACCGGACGGCTTGAAGATCGCCTACATCAAGGACGACGGTCTGTCGGTGCCGCGTCTGGCCGTGGTGCCGGTCACGGGAGGTGCGTCGGTCGTGCAGAGCGACAGCGCTGCTTGGGATAGCCCGACCTGGGCGGCCGACAGCCACCGGATCTACGGCGAGCGGATCGTCAGCGGGAGCGCCCCGCGCCTCGGCCTGACGGCGTACAACCCGGACGGCTACCCGATTCCCGAGTTCAACAGCGCTCCCGGGCTCGACCTCTCCCCCGTCTTCGTGCAGCAGGGGGTGGTCCACCTGACCTCGGCCCCGAAGCTGACCGGCAGCACGGCCACCATCAAGTTTGGGCGGCCGGAGGTCGACCAGAAGAGCACCTGCTCTCTCGACGGCGCCACTCCGACGGACTGCGCCCCGGTCGGCGTGACCTCGGGCTCGGTGACCTACACCAACCTCGCCTCGGGCAGCCACCACGTGGTGATCTCCACCGAAGGCGGCGCCGCGCAGCTGAGCCCGTCGGTGACGTCGCACAGCTGGACGGTGGACCGGACCGCGCCGGTCAACACGATCGTCGCCCCGGCCGTCGGGGCCGTGCTGACGCCGACCGTGACGTTCTCCTACCGGGCGACGGACCCGAGCGGCGTCCTGTCGTACGACGTGCGGTACCGCCGGGCGACGTCCAACGGCGCGTACTCGGCCTACACCAGCCCCTCCGGGTGGACGAACACCACGGCCGCGACCCGGGTCCTGGCCGTCACGCCGGGCTACGAGTACTGCTTCTCGATGCGCAGCCGCGACAAGCTCGGAAACGTCAGCGCGTTCACCGCCGACCGCTGCGTGACCGCGCCACTGGACGACCGCTCGCTGGTGGCCAGTGCGGGCTGGACCCGCCCCGGCGTCAGCGGCGCGTACCGGAGCACCATCACCTCCACGACGCGGACAGGCACCACGCTGACGGTCCGCGCCGTGCAGACCCGGCGCATCGCGCTGGTCGTGACGAAGTGCCCGTCCTGCGGCCAGGTCGGCGTCTACCTCGGTACGACGCGGCTGGCCGTGGTGGACACCCGGGCGGCCGGCACGACCAAGCAGGTCAGGGTCAACCTCCCCGTGCTGTCGTCGGTCCGCAGCGGCGCACTCGTCCTGAAGCCTCTGCAGGCCGGGCGGAGCGTCCAGATCGACGGGATCGCGTTCGGGCGGTCGTAACAGCCCGCCGAAGACGCCGGCACGCGAGCCCACGCGTCCACGCCGAAGCGTCACGAGGCCCCGTCCTCTGCGCCGCCTTCGTCATTCGCTAAGACCGGCGTCTCCAGGGCCGAAGTGGAGGCTAGGGCCAGATCGCGTTACGGCCAGCGGCACCTAGCCTCTCCAGGGTGCCGCGAGCAAAGAGCGGCAGCTACTTGCGGAGGCCGAGGCCCACTTTTCTTGGGCGGAATGGTCTCGATGACCTGCTCCACCTCGCCGTACGCCGTCGACACACCGAGCAGCACGAACCCGTCCAACCCGAGCAGGGCCGTGCCAGCACTACCGTCACCTGGAGCCTCTCTTCTTCCGTGTCCTGAACACCACGGATCTTGAGGCCCTAGGCCCAGGTCGAACTACGTGTCGATCACGCCCGACCACGCGTCATGACGGAAGAGCCATTTTTGATGGCGACAGTGAGATGCAGGTAGACGCGCCGAACGGTCACGCCTACGTCGTCCGTGTCTACCGGTCCGGCACGATGAGTCGGTTTCCCTCAGCAGGTAATGCGCCCGCGCCAGGCGGTGCTCTTTACTGGCCGGCGGTCCTGCTGGGCCTGTGTATCCACTGGCTCGCGTTCCGCCGGTACTGGACGATCGCGGTGGTGCCGTGGCACAACCTTCCAGGTGCGCGGTATCGCGAGCGCGTTAACGGTCGCCCTGCGGCTCAGGAGCGCGCGAGAACCGTCGCTGCAGCCATACGCACTGGAACGTGGGGACCGGAAGCCGGACGGCCACCCGCCTAACTCGCCCTGTCCCTCGGGGTCCGCTTCGCTCACAGTCCGAGAGCCTTTTCAAGATCACCGGAGCGTGGACTCGTCTGCACCTCGGTCGGCGGCTGCTTTGAGATGCTGTAGTCGCGCATCAACGATGACCGCTGTGAGGGAGGGCCCGTGAGGGGCCCTGCCAGCACCGAAAGGGGACCAGAACTCGGCCGGTCAACCCGGCGGCGCATGCCCGCAGCGGATCTGGATGGCGTGGACGCCAGCGCATGCTGGCGTCGGCACCGTGCGTACCCGTGTCCGGCTCGACCGCCCGTGGCAAGACCGGTCCCGGCGCTGGACCGGTCCTGGCTGGCAAGCGCAGGTGTCTGCCGAGCCGCTCTCGGACAAACAACGCTGCCGGGGTGGTCGTTTCGCGCG
>JAOPVD010000318.1 GCA_025966295.1 Frankiales bacterium
GGCGGCTCGGTCCAATGGATACCCCTGACGGGTATCATGGTGGATGCCGTCAGGTTTACCCCTAGGGGGTATCTGTTGTCAAGCGTGGACCTCCTGCCGCGGGCGCCACAGCGGATGCGGGGTGCACACGCTCGGCCGGCCAGGGGTCCCGGCGTACGCTGCGCGTGGTCGCGACGGAACGACCGGAAGGTGGCGCGGTGACGACGACACTGGCGGTGAGCCCTCTCGATGAGGCTGCCCGCATGGCCGCCGTCCGCCGCTTCGAGGTCCTCGACACCCCGCCTGACGGCAGCTTTGACCGCATCACCGCGCTGGCGGCGCGGCTGTTCGACGTGCCGATCGCGATCGTGAGCGTCGTCGACACCGACCGGATCTGGTTCAAGTCCCGGCATGGCCTGCCCGAGGACGTCACCGAGATCGGTCGCGCGCCGGGGCTGTGCGCCTCCGCCATCCTGGGTCACGAGCCCTGGGTCGTGACCGACGCCCCGCACGACCCCCGGACGCTCGCCAACCCGCTGGTGGCGGGCTCGTTCGGGCTGCGGTTCTACGTGGGCATGCCGCTGACGACGAGCGACGGCCACAACCTCGGCACGCTGTGCGTCATCGACCGGCAGCCGCGCACGGTCTCCGACAACGAGCTGGCGGCGCTGCGCGACCTGGCCGCCACGGTCGTCGACCAGCTGGAGCTGCGGCTGCGAACCCGTGAGGTCGTCCGCGCCGAGAGCGACCTGCGCCGGGACGCCGAGCGGCTCGCCGACGCCCTGCAGAACAGCCTGCTCCCGCCGCGACCACCCACCGTGCCGGGCATGGAGGTGGGGACCGGGTTCGTGGCCGGCGAGCGCGGCCTGGCGGTCGGCGGGGACTTCTTCGACGTCTTCCGCCTCGCCAGCAACGACTGGGCGCTGGTGCTCGGGGACGTCTGCGGCAAGGGCGCCCGGGCCGCGACACTGACCGCGCTCGCGCGGTGGACGGTGCGGGCCGCCGCCGTGCACCAGTTCGCCCCCAGCGCGGTCCTCAAGGACCTCAATGCCGCCCTGCTCGCCGACGGCGACGCCGACGACCACTTCTGCACGACGGTGTTCGGTCGGCTCCAGCTGGACACCCGCGGTGCCTGGCTGACGCTGGCCATCGCCGGCCACCCGCAGCCGGTGCTGCTGCGCGCCTCCGGCGCCCTCGAGCGCCGCGGTGTCCCGTCGCTGCCGCTCGGTATGTTCTCCGACGTCGAGCCCGTCGACGACCGGGTCGGGCTCGGTCCGGGGGACAGCCTCGTCTTCTATACCGACGGCATCGTCGAGGCCCGCGACGCCAGCGGCCAGCTGTTCGGCGACGCCGGCCTGCTGGAGGTGCTGGCTGACTGCGTCGGCCTCACCGCGCAGCAGGTCGCCGACCGGGTCCTGCAGGCCGCCCAGGGCTTCGCGCCGGACGGCCTCACCGACGACGCGGCCGTCCTGGTGGTCCGGGTGCCCCTCGACGCCCAGAGCGACCCGCTCGGTCGGCTCACCGCCGCCACCGGGGTCCCAGCTGACCAGCTCGAGCTGCCCGACTACCCGCACGGCCCGGACGGGGGGCCGCCGTGCTGATCGAGGTGGACGCCCTGACCGGCGAGGTCGGGCAGCACGTGGTGTCGTTCTACGACCACGACGAGGCGCTGGCACTGACGGTCGGCAGCTTCCTCGGCGCCGGCCTGGCGGCCGGTGAGGCGGCGATCGTCGTGGCCACCCCGGCCCACCGGGAGCTGTTCGACGCCGCGCTCGAGGCCGCCGGCATCGACCTGGCCTTCGCACGGGCAGCCGGCCAGTACGTCAGCCTCGACGCCGCCGAGCTGCTCGCCGCGTTCCTCGTCGCCGGGCAGCCCGATCCGGCGCTGTTCGACGCCACCGTCGGCGCGCTGGTGCGGCAGAGCGCCACGGGCCGGCCGGTGCGGGTGTTCGGCGAGATGGTCGCGCTGCTCTGGGACGACGGCGCGGTCACCGCCGCGATGGCGCTCGAGCAGCTCTGGAACGCCACGACCCGCGTCGCCCCCTTCGCCCTGCTGTGCGCCTACCCGCAGCGCGCCTTGGGCGACTCGTCGGCGCGCCGCGAGGCGATCTGCATGCACCACAACGCGGTCGTGGCGACCGTGCAGCCGCCGACACCCCGGCGCGACCGAGCGGCGCGGCGGTTCGAGCCCACGGCGTCGTCCGCGGCCGCCGCCCGGCGCTTCGTCACCGACCAGCTCCACGGCTGGCAGCTCGGCGGGCTCGTCGACGCGGCCGGGCTCATCGTCAGCGAGCTGGTCGGCAACGCGGTCCGGCACAGCACCGGGCGCTTCCACGTCGGCGTGCTGAACCTCCCGGACGGCGTGCGCGTCACCGTCGCCGACCTGTCACCCCAGCCGCCGACCGTCCGCACCGTCGAGGAGACGGCCACCAGCGGCCGCGGCATGCACCTGATCGCGGCGCTCGCCCGGAGCTGGGGGACCGACGTGCACGGTGGCGGCAAGACCGTCTGGGCCGAGATCGCCGTACCGGAGCTCGCCCGGCTCACGACGAGCGCCCGGGCGGTCGACCCCGCGCAGCCGTAGGTCCAGCCGGTGCCCGACGTCGTCGGGCGTCGCGAGCCCAGCCGCGTACGGCGCCTTCGTGGGCGGGGCTACGCGCGCCGGCTGAGCCGCTAGGCGTGCGAGCGGCCCTTGAACATCGACCACCCACCGGGGCCGACGGCGCACGCGACGACGAGCACCACGATGCCGAAGATGATCTGCCCCTGCACGAGCTGCACGATGCCGAAGATGGCGAGGAGGAACGCGGCGACAGAAAGAAGGATGCCCATGGCGCTCCGTTACCCCGAATCGGCGCCGCATCACACCTTTCGCAGCAAAGCATCCCGCCGCGCTTCCAGCTCGGCGAGGAAGAACTCCTGCTCCTCGGCCTGCGTGATGAGCGCGGCCAGGTCCTGCGCGTCCCACGGCGCGTCGCGCTGCTCGCCGATCTGCCGCCGCAGGTCCTGCGCGGTGCGGCGCAGCTCGGCGATCTCCTCCGCGAGCAGCCGCAGCTCCTCGCGCAGCTCGGTCGTGCGCTGGTCGTCGTCAGCCATGCCCGCCCCCTCGGAAGGTGGCTGCGGCGTGCCCGGGCCGCCCCGGTCCAACCGCGGCCGCGGAACTGCCGCCGGCAGGTTCGAGGTTGCCCTCAGTGGGGCACTATCGACGCAAGGTCACCCCGAGAGGAGCTTTGTTCGTGACCCAGCAGCACCCGGGCACGTCGGTGCGGCTGCAGCTCGAGCCCGCCGCTACGGCCGCCAGCCTGGTGCGACGGGAGCTGCGCCAGCTCACGTGCAGCACCGGCTTCGCCCGGCGGCTCGACGACGCCCAGCTCGCGGCCACGGAGCTGGTCACCAACGCGGTGCTGCACGGCCGTGAGCCGATCACCGTCGAGATCGTGGTGACCGCCGACGTGCTGCGGGTAGCGGTCACGGACGGCAGCGGGGTGAGCCCCTCCTTCAGCCTGCTCGACCCGACGGCCGTCACCGGTCGCGGCCTGCTGCTGGTCGCGTCCGTCGCCGACCGCTGGGGCGTCGAGCCGCAGCCCGACGGCAAGACCGTCTGGATGGAGCTGGCGAGCAGCACGCCGTCGGCGGACGAGGCCGCCGACATCGCGTTCCTGCTCGAGTCCTGGGGCGACGAGCTCGCGACCGACCCGGCCCTCGAGCAGGTCCGCGTCGTGCTCACCGACCTCGACGTCCCGCTGCTCGTGGAGAGCGAGGCACACGACGACGCCCTCCTGCGTGAGCTGGCCCTGCTCGCGCACGCCGACGGCACCGAGCCGCGGCTGCGGGAAGCGGCGCAGCAGATCCTGGGGGCCGCGGGCGCCTTCGAGTCGGTGCGGGGCGAGCTCAAGCGGCAGCTGGCCGTGGCCGCCGCGCATGACTGCGCCCAGCTCGACGTCGAGGTGCGCCTCACCCGGTCGGAGGCGGAGCTCGTGCGCGACTACAGCCACGCCCTGGAGCACGCCGACCGGCTGTGCGCGGGCGACGGGTTGCTGACGGCGCAGCCGCGGCTGCAGGCCGCCTCGACCCGGCGGGACTACCTGCGCCGGATCCTGGCCCAGCTGAGCAGCTGAGCGAGCGCTACTGGAGCGGCGGCGTCTCGCGCAGCAGCCGCAGGCCGTCATGGGCCAGCTGCTCCTGCACGGGCTCGGGTGCGTCCTCGTCGCCCCACAGCAGCAGCGACAGGTCCATCCGGGCCCGGACCAGCTCTCCCGACGGCGTCACCCCGTGGAAGGCGGCGTCGTACCGGCGGAACGCCTCGGTCAGCCGTTCGTCGAGCGAGGCGTGCTCGGCGACGAAGGCGTCCGGGTCGCGGCGCTGATCTGGCGTGCTCATCGCGCCGGTCCTACCCGGGCGGTGCCGAGATCACCCTCGGTGCTGGTCGTGAGCGTCCTCCCGGTCCGGTCCGGCCGGCAGCCGCTCGCCGCCGGCACGGGGCTGCACGACGTGCCGGGTCAACGCCGACCGCACCGGGTCCTGCGGGCCGCCCCCGTGCACCGGACGCACGTACGGGCCGACGGTCGCCGGGACCTCATCGGGAACGACGACGGCCGTCGCCGGCAGCGCCGTACGCAGGGCGACGGTCAGGACCAGTCCGCGCCGGTAGCCGGTGCAGTCGCAGCCGGCGCAGTCGGTGCCGCGCCGGTAGTGCTCGTGCGCGTCCTTGCGGTGGCCACAGCCGCAGACGCGACGGAGGCGGACGGCCATGGGGGCTCCCGGGGGCAGAAGGGCAACGGTCCTGATCAAGATCGTCACTGCGGGTGCCCGGATTGAGCCAGGTCACCCGTTTGCCACGCCTGTACGGCGGATCGCCGCTGCTCCGAACGGCTCAGGAGGCGGCCGCGGGGCCCTCCGCAGCCTGTTCCATGTGGGCCTGCACGGTGGCCCGCACCTGGCGCTCCATGGCGCGCGCCAGGTGGGCGTCGACGGCGAGCTGCGCCAGCGGCTTGAGGCGGTTGATGAGCTCGCCGATCTCGGCCAGCGAGGCGTCGTACGACTGCGCGGCCGGCAGCACCACGTGGTCGGCCACGGCGCCGACCAACCGGGCGGCGGAGGCCTCCATGTCACGGGCGAGGGAGGCCGACAGGCCCAGCACGATGCCCAACGGGATGCCGGCCTTGACCAGCTCGGAGCCGGCGTGCAGCAGCCGTGGCGACGGCACCCGGAAGCGGTCGCCCTCGGGCACCAGCAGCTCCTGCTCCAGCGCCACCCGCACGTTGTCATCGGTGAGCTGGTCGGCGCCGTAGCGCTCCACCACCTGCTCCCAGGTGACGTAGTCGTCGACCTCGTCCGACCAGGGGGTGGTGAGCACCTCCTCGAGCCCGAGCAGGTCGGTGAGGTTGCGTCCGCGCTGCCAGGCCTCGAGGAACTCCGCGATGTGGGCGAAGGTGTAGCCCTTCTCCAGCAGGGAGGCGATCAGGCGCAGCCGGGCGAGGTGCGGCTCGCCGTAGATGCCGGTGCGGCCCTCGCGGCGGGGCGCCGGCAGCAGGCCGCGGTCCTGGTAGACGCGGACGTTGCGCACGGTGGTCCCGGCCGCCCGCGCCAGGTCGTCGATCCGGTACTCCGCCACCGCCGCCCTCTCTGGCGCGCCCGCCCCACCCTCGCGTCAGCACGCCCCAGCGTGGTGCCGGGAGGAGTTCTGAGGACGTAGGCGGGGGACATCCCCCTTGACCCGGCCAATCTACCCCGGATAACGTGACAACGGTCAATGTCACGATGATGAACGCACCAACAAGGGAGTGCACGGTGGCAGTCGCAGACAAGCCCGCCCGCGGCGTGGACCTGGCGCAGGTCCTGCCGGTGACCGCAGTCCTGCTGACCTTGGGGGCAGCAGTCCTGGTCGGGTGCGTGCTCTACCGCCGCGGCCGCCTGCCGGTCGTGGACCGGGTCGCCGACTGGGCCGCCCGCGAGTCCGGCCTGCCGGCCTGGGCGGCGATCCCGGCGCTGGTGAGCTCGCTGTCGCTGCTCACCGCCGGCTTCGGCTTCTACTGGGACGTCGCGGTGCACATCGACAACGGCCGCGACTCCTCGCCGTTCGGCACCCCGGCGCACTGGCCGATCGTGCTCGGCCTGTGCGGCCTGGCGCTCGCCGGGATCCTCGCCATCACGCTGGACAAGAACACCGACGGCGGCGCTGCTGTGCACCTGCCCGGCGGCCTGCAGTGCTCGCTCGGCGCCGTCCTCGTCCTGCTCTGCGGCTCGGTCAGCCTGGCCGGCTTCCCGCTCGACGACCTGTGGCACAACGCCTTCGGGCAGGACGTGACGCTGTGGAGCCCCACCCACATCCAGATGATCGGCGGCGCCTCGCTCACCACCCTGGCCACCTGGGTGCTCATCGAGGAGGGCCGCCGGCGCGGCGGCACCGTGGGCTCGCGCACCCTGGTCGCGCGCCTGATGCGCCCGTCCGCGCTGAGCATGGCCGGCGCGTTCCTCATCGGGCTGTCGACGCTCCAGGACGAGTTCGACATGGGCGTGCCGCAGTTCAACGCGGTCTACCACCCGATCCTCATCGCGCTCGCCGCCGGCATCGGCCTCACCGCCGCGCGGGTCCGGATCGGTCCCGGCGGCGCACTCAAGGCGGTGCTGTTCTTCCTGCTGGTGCGCGGCGTGTGGGCGCTGGTCATCGGCGCCGGCTTCGGCCTGACCTCTCCGCACATGCCGCTGTACCTCGCCGAGGCGCTGTTGGTCGAAGGCACCGCGCTGCTGGTCGCACCGAACCGCCAGATCCGCTTCGGGGCCGTTGCCGGCGCGCTGATCGGCACGGTCGGGATGGCGGCGGAGTACGCCTACAGCCAGGTCGGCTTCCCGCTTCCCTGGCAGGGCGTCATCTTCCCCGAGGCGTACGTGCTGGCCTTCATCGCGGCGGTGTCCGGCGGCGTGCTCGGCGCGCTCATCGGCCGCGCGCTGCTGCCGGAGCAGGCGCCACGGGCGGCCACCCCACGGCTGGCCGCCGGGCTGGCGTTCGCCGGCGCCCTCGCCGTCATCGCGGTGGCGCTGCCGATCGGCTCCAACACCGGCTACCAGGCCGCTGTCACGGTCACCCCGGCCGGTCCGCACACCGCCGATCTGCTGGTGAAGCTCGACCCGCCGTCGATGGCGGACGACGTCGCGTGGTTCAACGTCACGTCCTGGCAGGGCGGCGACCTGGTCGGCGGCACCGGCCTGCAGATCACCCCGATGCAGAAGGTCTCGGACGGCGTCTACCGCACCGCGCACCCGGTGCCGGTCGACGGCGACTACAAGTCGGTGCTGCGCCTCGCCACCTCCAGGGCCCAGCAGGCGGTGCCGGTCTACCTGCCGGAGGACAAGGCGATCCCGGCCGAGCTGGTGCCGGCCGCGCCGCACTTCGTGCGGTCGTTCGTGCCCGACCAGACGATCCTGCAGCGCGAGGCGGTCGGCGGCTCCGACACCCTCAAGTCCATCGCGTACGCCGTCCTGGGCCTGCTGGCGCTGCTGTGGATCGCGACTCTTTCGCTGGGGCTGCGGCGGCTCGACCGCAGCGCCGCCCACGACCTGTCGCCGCTCACCATCGGCCTGCTCCGGCCGGCCCGCCGTACCCCCGCGGGGGCCTCGGCATGACCCTGCCCGTCCACGTCTCCGTCGCGGTCATCGGCTCCGGCTTCGCCGGCCTCGGTACGGCGATCTGCCTCAAGCAGGCCGGTCGGCACGACTTCGTCGTGCTCGAGCGGGCATCCGACGTGGGCGGCACCTGGCGCGACAACAGCTATCCCGGGTGCGCGTGCGACGTGCCGTCGCACCTGTACTCGTTCTCCTTCGCGCCCAACCCGAGCTGGTCGCGGAGCTTCAGCCCACAGCCCGAGATCCAGGCCTACCTGCGCCGCACCGCGCGCGCGTCCGGTGTGCTGCCGCACGTGCAGTTCGACACCGAGCTGCTGGACGCCAGCTGGCAGCCCGAACAGCAGCGGTGGCAGCTGTCCACCACCCGCGGGGAGCTCACCGCCGACGTGGTGGTGGTCGGCACCGGGCCGCTGTCGGAGCCGACCACGCCTGACCTCAAAGGGCTCTCGAGCTTCGAGGGCACGACCTTCCACTCCGCGCGCTGGGACCACAGCTGGTCGCCCAAGGGCCGCCGGGTCGCGGTCATCGGCACCGGTGCGTCGGCGATCCAGTTCGTGCCGCACCTACAGCCGGACGCCGCGCAGCTGGTGCTCTTCCAGCGCACGGCACCGTGGGTGCTGCCGCGCGTCGACCGCACCATCAGCCGGTTCGAGCAGCGGCTCTACGCCCGCCTACCGCTGCTGCAGAAGGCGGTGCGCGCCGCCATCTACTCGGGACGCGAGTCGCACCTGATCGGGTTCCGCTACAACCAGCGGCTGATGCGGCTGGCCGAGAAGCTGGCCACCAAGAACCTCGAGAAGCAGGTCGCCGACCCGGTGCTGCGCGCCAAGCTCACGCCGCAGTTCACCCTCGGCTGCAAGCGGGTGCTGCTGTCCAGCACCTACTACCGGGCGCTGGCCGCGCCGAACGCCGACGTCGTCACCGACCCGATCGTCGAGGTGGTCGCGAACGGCGTGGTCACCGAGGCCGCCGACGGCACCCGCAGCACGCACGAGGTCGACACCATCGTGTTCGGCACCGGCTTCCACGTCACCGATCCCCCGGTGGCGCAGCGGATCCGGGTCGGCGGCCGGTCGTTGGCCGAGCACTGGGCGACCGGCGGGATGCAGGCGCTGCACGGCCTGGCGGTGCACGGCTTCCCGAACCTGTTCTTCCTCGTCGGGCCCAACACCGGGCTCGGCCACAACTCCATCGTGCTCATGATCGAGGCGCAGATCGGGCACCTGCTCAAGGCCCTGGACGCCATGGACGCCGGCGGCTTCGGCCAGCTGGAGGCGCGGGCCGACGTGCAGGCCAGCTACAACGCCCGGCTGCAGCGTGAACTGGCCAAGACGGTGTGGAACCGGGGCGGCTGCCAGTCCTGGTACCTCGACGAGGCCGGCCGCAACACCACCCTGTGGCCGACGTTCACGTGGATCTTCCGGCGTGAGCTGGCCGACTTCTCGCTGGCCGAGTACGACGTGGCGCCCCGGCTCGGCCGTGGGGCGGCAACGCGCAGCGCGTAGCCCCGAGACCGCGGGGACGACCGGACTCCCCCCTGCTGTCCGATCCGATCCCGGGGCGGCACGCAAGATCAGAGTCGAGCACCGGTGGCGGTCGCGAAGGACCCGCTTGGCGCCCCTCACTCCACGTTCGCGTTGGGCCGTCCGGCCCAACGTCAGTCGTCGCGGTCGCCCTCGTCGTCGCCGTGGTCTTTCCAACGGGGGCGCTTCTTGGAGGGCTTCGCCGGGGCGGGGGCCTTGGTCTGCACCGGCGCGACCGACGGGCTCGGGCTCGGCGTCGGGGCGGGGACGTCGGACGCCACCATCGCCGCGGCCGCCAGCACCCGCGCGCCCCGTTCCCTGCTCACCGCGCCGGACTTGACCTGCGCCGCCACGTGGGCCTGCAGCGTCGCCACCGCGGTGCGCACCGCCGCACCGTCACCGGCCCGGGCCGCCGCGGCCACCGCCGCCGCGTCCTTCTTGAGGACGGCCTCCGCGCTGGCGCTCAGGTCCCCGCCGCCGCAGCCGGCCACGAGGACGAGGGCGAGCGGCAGGGCCAGCAGAGCCCTCACCGGCTCACCGACTTCTCGAGCTCGGACAGGTGCTGGTCGAGCGGTGTCGGGGCGGCCGGCGAGGAGCCCGACCCGGCGGCCGAGAACGCCGCGATGACGACGAGTACGCCGGCGGCCCCGAGCGCGAGCCGGGCCACGGTGCCGCGGGTCATCTCGCGGACCAGCTCCGGCCAGTCGCGGCGCGCGGCCGGCTCCGGCCTCGGCACCACGCGGGCGACCCGGGTGCGGCCGAGCGGCCCGGTGGTCGGTCCCGCTGCGGCGAGCACCTGCGTGGCCTGCGGGTGCGAGAGCACCCGGGTGTGGGCCGGCTCCGGCACGACCTGGCCGCGGAGCAGCGCGCCCAGCTGCTCGGCGGTCGGACGGTCCTGCGGGGCGCGGGCGGTCATGGCCCGCAGCACCGCCGGGAACGGGGCCGGCAGCGTGTCGGGCACCTCGGGTTGCCGGTGCAGCCGCGCCAACGCGGTCTCGACCGGACCGCCGGTGTACTCCCGGCGACCGGTCAGGCACTCGAGGAGCACCAGCCCCAGGGCGTAGACATCGGCCGCCGGGGTCACCGGGTCACCGGTGACCTGCTCGGGTGACAGGTAGGGCGCCGTCCCGATCGTCAGCCCGGTGCCGGTGTGCCGGGCCCCGTCGACGATCCGGGCGATCCCGAAGTCGGCCAGCTTGGCGCCGGAAGCGCTCAGCAGGATGTTGGCCGGCTTCACGTCCCGGTGCACCACGCCGCGGCCGTGCACGTAGGCCAGCGCGTCGGCCAGCTCGGCGCCGACCTCGGCGACCCGCTCCGGGGTGAGGGAGCCGTCCAGGCAACAGGCCGCCAGCGTGGGCCCCTCGACCAGCTCCATCACCAGGAAGGGCTGGCTGCCGTCGGTGGTGCCGGCGTCGTGCACGCTCACCAGACCGGGGTGCGAGAGCGACGCCAGGGTCTGCATCTCGGTGCGCGCGCGAGCCGCCGACTGTTCGTCGAGGTCCTCGCGGAACAGCTTCACCGCAACCACGCGGTCCAGGACGGTGTCGGTGGCCCGGCAGACCCGAGCCATCCCGCCAGTGCCGAGCACCGGTCCGACCTCGTAGCGCCCCCCACCGAGCGTCTGGACCGTGTGCACGCTTGCCACCTCCCCCGTGCCCGAGGCCGTGACACCTCCGCGGGCTGGTGACGCGCTACCCACGCGCCGCGAGCTTTCCGGCGACCCGCACCTCACCGACCCGTACACCGCCGCCCAGCACGGGCGTGGCGGCGAGCTCGTCCAGGACCGGTGCGTCCACGCCCACGGCGCGCAGCGCGGCCACGAGGACCGGCGTACGCGCCCGTCCTGCCCCGTCCGTGATCTTCAGGGCGACAGCGGTTCCGTCGGACAGCGCGGCGGCGTAGACGCCCTCCGCGCCGTCCTTGGCGACCAGGCCGGGCACGCCCTGCATGAGCCGGGTGACGTCCCGTCCGGTGCCGCCGACGTGCCAGGGGTGCGCCCGCATCGCCGCGCCGGTGCGCCGCTCATGCTCGCCGCCCAGCACCAGGGCGCTGAATGCCCGGGCCAGGCCGGGCAGGGTGAGGGCGTGCTGCGGGGCGCCACAGCCGTCGACCGCGACGTGCCGGACGTGCTCGCCTGCGAGGCGCTCGACGCCGTGCAGGCAGGCGCGCTGCACCGGGTGCTCCACCCCCAGGTACGACGCCAGGTCCCAGCCGTTCGCGACGGTGGTGCGGAGCATGGCGGCGTGCTTGCCGGAGCAGTTCATGGTGAGGCGGGTGGCCGCGCCGCCGGCGCGCAGGATCTGGTGCCAGGCCTGCTCGGACAGGGGCGGCATCGGCGGGTTGCCGAGGGCGTCCTCCCCCAGCTCACCCAGCATCGCGCGGACGACCTCGAGGTGCCCCGGCTCGCCGTTGTGCGAAGCGGTGGCCAGCGCCAGCTGCTCCTCGGAGGCGGGCTCCCAGCCGGCATCGAGCAGCGCGACGGCCTGCAGCGGCTTGTTGGACGAGCGCGGGAAGACCGGCCGCTCGAGGTCGCCGAGCCCGAGCGCGACGGAGCCGTCGGGGCGCAGCACGACGACCGACCCGGTGTGGGTGCCCTCGACGTACCCCGAACGGACGACCTCAGCGAGGAGCGCGGTCACGCCTCGTTCAACAGCGTGCTCACGTCGGCCTCACCGTCGCGGTACCGGCGGGTGATCTCGGCCTGGCAGGTGTCCATCACGGCCTGCACCTGGCGGCGCTTGGCCGACAGCGCCTGCTCCTCGTCGGACAGCACCCGCATCGCGTGGTGCAGCTCGTCGGTGGTGCGGGCCGCGGTGTCGGTGAGGTCGACGTCGGCCACCAGGGCCTCGACGTAGCGCCGGTGGCTGTCGACCCGGGACGGCTCGATGGTGACGTGCCGGCCCAGGCCGCGGGCGCCGGCCCGCGGCTCGTCCGCCAGGACGTTGGCGAGGTTGTCGACGACCGAGCCCTGCGCGCCGCCCTCCCGGTGGTTGAGCTCGGCCCGGATGATGTCCATCCGGCCCTGAACCAGGCGCCGGATGTAGGAGAGGTCGACCTCGTCCTGCTCGGCCTCATCCCGGCTCGCGCGGACGTCCGCGAGAGGCGCCTCGCCGAGCCCCGCGAGGTAGTCCTCGGCGAGGACGCGGTCGATGCGGCGGGTGCCCTGCTGGGGCGTTCCGTCGGCGCTCACGGCCGGTCCTCCTACTGTTGGTGACGCGTTCGTGACCATCGTGTCAGATTCTGAGTTCCGTTGGTCCGATCGGCTCAACAACTCCTTCCGTCCTGCCGAAGGCAACTTGTACCGCCGAGACGACGAGAGGAGGGGGAGCGTGCTCAAGGGCGACCTGGTGTCGACGCCCCTCCGGGAGGTCCTGCGGCAGCTCGCGGACGGCGCGGCCTCCGGCTGCCTCCACATCGACGACGGTGTGAGCGAGGTCGCCAAGGTCTTCCTGCGCGGCGGCCAGGTCTACGCCGTACAGGTCCCGGGCCGGCGCCCGCAGCTGGGCGCGCGGCTGGTCTCGAGCGGTGCGCTCGGGCCGGAGGCCCTGGCCGAGGCGCTCGAGGCGCAGCGGACCGAGCTGCAGGGCTGGCGTCTGGGCGAGCTGCTCGTGCACCTCGGGTACGTCGACCAGCCGGTCGTCGAGGCCTTCATCCAGGAGCAGGTCCGGGAGCAGACCTCCGACCTGCTGCAGTGGCCGACCGGCACCTGGAAGTTCCGGGTCAACGAGCGCACCCGTGAGGACGTCGCGCCGCCCACCTCGGTCGAGGACCTCCTCGAGGAGGTGGCCAAGCGGCAGACGCAGTGGGCCGAGATCAACGCGGTGCTGCACGGGCCGGACGCCGTCCCGATGCTGAGCGCCGCCGGGCAGAGCGACGCCGAGATGGCGATCGACGCCGAGGCCTGGTCGCTGCTGTGCAAGGTCGACGGCATGCGCTCGGTGGCCGATCTGGCGCGCGAGTGCGGCTTCACGCTGTTCGAGGCCGGGCAGGTCGTGTACACGCTCGTCCGGTCCGGCCTGCTCGAGGTCGACGAGGTGGTGATCGGGGCTGAGAAGGAGGCGGCGCCTCACGGCTCGGTCGCCTCCCGGCTGGCCGCGGCGTTCGCGCCGGCGGCGAGCATCCCCACGCAGCCCTCGGAGCCGTCCCCGGGGGAGCTGGCCAACCTGGTGTCGGCCGCCCTCCGGACCGAGCAGGACGACGACACCCCGCTGGACGAGGCCTGGGTCGACGGCTCCATCGACCGGGTCTCGCAGGCGCTGTCGGCACTGCTCGGGCCGACCACCGACGAGAGCCTGTTCGCCGCGCCGCGGCCCCGTACCTCCACGCTCAGGACGCCGACGCAGACCGAGCAGGACCGGGCGGCCAAGGCCGCGGCCAGGGCCGAGCGCGACGCCCGGCGCCGCGGGCAGGACGCCGCGGAGCTCGCCGCGGCCCAGGCTGACCTCGAGGCCGCCAAGGCAGCCGATGCTGCCGCCTCCGCGGCCGCCCTCGCGCCCGACCACGAGGCCGAGATCGTGGACCTCGCCGACGTACGGCGTGAGGCCGCCCGTCGCGAGGAGCAGGAAGCCGCCGAGGCAGCGGCCCGCCTCGCGGAGCAAGCCGCAGTGGCTGCGCGCCTGGCCGCGGAGGAAGAGGCCGCCCGCCTCGCCGAG
>JAOPVD010000320.1 GCA_025966295.1 Frankiales bacterium
GTGGCCGCCGGCGGCGCCCAGGTCGGGCCGGCGCTGCTCGCCCTGGTCGTGGGCCTCGCCCTGCAGGGCGGGGTCAACTACGCCAACGACTACAGCGACGGCATCCGCGGCACCGACGCGGTGCGGGTCGGGCCGCTGCGCCTGGTCGGCTCCGGCGTCGCCGCGCCGTCCCGGGTGCTGGCCGCCGCCCTCGCCGCGTTCGGCGTCGCCGCCGCGGCCGGGCTGGTGCTGGCGCTCCTCACCACCCCGCTGCTGCTGCTCGTCGGGGTCCTCGCGATCGCCGCCGCCTGGGCCTACACCGGCGGCACGAACCCGTACGGCTACCGCGGCCTCGGCGAGGTCGCGGTGTTCGTGTTCTTCGGCCTGGTCGCGGTGGTTGGCACCACCTACGTGCAGGTGGAGCGGCTCACGCTGCTCGCCCTGGCGGGTGGCATCGCCAGCGGCGCGCTGGCCTGCGCGATCCTCGTCACCAACAACCTGCGCGACATCCCCACGGACAGCACCACCGGCAAGCGGACCCTCGCCGTCCGGCTCGGCGACGCCCGCAGCCGAGTGCTCTACCAGGCGCTCGTGGTGGCGCCGTTCGTCGTCGCGCTCGCGGTCACGCCCGCCCGGCCGGGCGCGCTGCTCGCGCTGCTCGCGGCACCGCTCGCGGTCGGGCCGCTCCGGCGGGTCCGAGGCGGCGCCGTCGGCCGCGACCTGGTCGCGGTGCTGCAGGAGACCGGCCGGCTGCAGCTGGCATACGGCCTGCTGCTCGCGGGCGGGCTCACACTGTCCTGACCGCGCGTCGGGCCACCTGACGGCGCGCGGATCGGCAGGATGACGCCGTGCCCGCACCCTCCGACTACGAGCAGCGGTTCCGGCGCGCCGGGCTGCCGTCCTTCATCGCCGAGCGGACCGCGCGGCAGGACGTCTGGACCCGTGCGCTGCCGCTGCTCGGGCTGGTCGCCGGGGCCGAGGTCCTGGGCGCCGTGGACCTGAAGCTGTCGCTGCTGACCAACGTGCTGCTGGTGGTCGCCGCCGTCGCGCTGCTGAGCGCCGGCCTGGCGCTGACCAACGCCCTGCGCCGGCGCCCGCTGCTGTCCGGGCCGGCCGAGGTGGGGACCCCGGAGCTGGTCGCGTTCGTGGTGCTGCCCGCCACCCTGCCGCTGCTGCTCAACGAGCAGCCCGTCAGCGCGCTCGTGACCGCCGCGGCCAACCTGGCGCTGCTCGCCTTCCTGTACGCCGTGATCGCCTACGGCCTGGTGTCGATCGTGCGCTGGGCGGGCCGACGGCTGCTCGGGCAGCTCGTCACCGCCGGGCAGCTGGTGGCCCGGGCCATCCCGCTGCTGCTGCTGTTCAGCGTCGTGCTGTTCATCAACACCGAGATGTGGCAGGTCTTCGCCGGCCTGGCCAACGCCCGCATCGCCGTCCTGGTCGGGCTGCTGGGGCTCCTGGCCACCGGCTTCCTCGTGGTGCGGCTGCCGCGGGAGGTCGGCGCGCTGCAGGCCGACATCGGGGAGGACTCCCTGCCGCTGGACCGGCGCGAGCGGGTCAACGTCGGCCTGGTGCTGCTCGTCTCGCAGGGCCTGCAGGTGCTGGTGGTGGCGGTCGGCGTCGGGGTGTTCTTCGTGGCGCTGGGGCTGCTCACCGTCTCCACCGGGCTGGTGGAGACCTGGACCGGGTCGGCGCCCACGCCGGTCCTGGGCAGCGGCAGTTTCGTGGTGAGCGCCGAGCTGCTGCGGGTGGCGACCGCGATCGCGAGCTTCTCGGGCTTCTACTACGCGATCGCGGTGCTCACGGATGCGACGTACCGGGAGGAGTTCGCCTCCGAGATCACGCAGGAGATGCGGCAGTCCTTCATCGACCGCGCCCAGTACCTGCGCTCCCGGTAGGGGGGCTTCCTAGGCGTCGGGGGAACCGCCGCGGACTGCCTTGGCGAGGTTGGTGGCGATCGAGGTCAGGTCGGTCGGCACGAACCAGACCTTGTTGGCCTGGCCGTTGGCGATCTCCGGGAGCCGGTCGAGGTATTTGAAGGCGAGCAGCTTGTCGTCCAGCTTGGCCGCGTGCAGGGCCTCGTAGACCTGGGTGATGGCGGCCGCCTCCCCCTGGGCGCGGAGGGTGGCCGCCTCGGCCTCGCCGCGGGCGGCGGTGACGGCCGCCTGGGCCTGGCCCTCGGCCTGCAGGATGGCCGCCGACTTCTCGCCCTCGGCGGTGAGGATCGTGGCCCGCTTCTCGCGGTCGGCGCGCATCGCCTTCTCCATCGAGTCGCGGATCGACGCGGGCGGCTCGATCGCCTTGATCTCGACTCGGCCGACCTTGATGCCCCACTTGCCGGTGGCCTCGTCGAGCACCGCCCCGAGCTGGCTGTTGACGGTCTCGCGGCTGGTCAGCGACTCCTCGAGCAGCAGGTTGCCAACGGCGTTGCGCAGCGTCGTGACGGCGAGCTGCTCGATGCCCTGCAGGTAGTTGGCGATCTCGTAGGTGGCGGCCCGCGGGTCGGTGACCTGGAAGTAGATGACGGTGTCGATGCCGACCACCAGGTTGTCCTTGGTGATCACCTGCTGCGGCGGGAAGGTGACCACCTGCTCGCGCAGGTCCAGCGACGGCCGCAGCCGGTCGACGAACGGCACGATGAGGTTCAGCCCCGGCTCCAGCACCCGCTGGTAGCGGCCGAACCGCTCCACCACCCGGGCCGTCGCCTGCGGCACCACCCGCACCCCGCGTGACACCACGACGAGCACCACGACCAGCAGCACCAGGGCGATGATCAGGCCTTCCATCTACAGCTCCTCGGGGTAGATGACGACGGTGGCCCCGTCGACCTTGCTGACGACGACCGAGGCGCCCACCGGGACGGTGGCCCCCGGGTACAGCGGCCGGGCCGCCCAGGACTCGCCGCCGAGCTTGACCCGACCGGCGTGGTCGCTGACGGCCTCGGTGACCACCCCGGTCCGACCGGGCAGCGCGGCCACGCCCGTCGTGATCGAGGGCTGCTGCCGGTGCAGCCGCTCGAACGGCCGCAGCAGCACGAAGCCCGCGCCGCTGGCGGCGCCGAAGACCAGGACCTGCACCACGACCGGGGCACCCAGCAGCGCCGCCACCCCCGTCACCGCGGCCGCCGCCCCGACCAGGCCGAGGACCAGGGTCAGCGTGAACAGCTCAGCGACGAGCAGCCCGCCAGCCAGGATCAGCCACAGCACCCAGTCCTCCACAGCCGCAACCTACGGGTCCGACGCCGGCAGCGCTGCACTTGCTCAGCCCTTGGCCTCGGACCAGCGGTGCACCACGCCGACGTCGGCGACGAAGCGCACCCCCGAGCCGGCGGCCCAGTGCGCCGAAGTGGCCTGCAGCGCGTCGTGCAGCAGCGCCACCGCCGCGTCGGCCTCCCGTGCGGGCACGTGCAGCAGCAGCTCGTCGTGCAGGCACAGCACCACCCGGCCGTCACCGAGCCCGTTGCGCACCACCGCCGCCCACGCCTTGAACAGCTCGGCGGCGGCGCCCTGCACCACCGCGTTGCGGGCGTACCGGCCGACCCCGCCGGTGCCGACCCGCACCAGCCGCCCGCCGTGGGTGCGGACATCCCGGCCGACCCGGCCGGCCTCCTCGGCGCCGCGCAAGTAGGCCAGCGCCACCGGGTAGGCCTGCTCCATCTGCCGGAGCGCCTGCCCGGCCGCGCCGCTGGTCTGGCCGTACATCGCGGCCAGCACCGCCACCTTCGCGGTGGGCCGGTCGACCCCGAGCTGCCGCGCCACCGGGGTGTACATATCGTCCTCGGCCGCGGCCCGCGCCAGCCCGCGGTCACCGGAGACGGCGGCCAGGACCCGCGGTTCGACCTGGCCGAGGTCGGCCCGCACGAGCAGGTGCCCCGGCCCGGCGGCCACCGCGGACCGCAGCTCGGCCGGCAGGGAGTGCAGCCCGGCGCTCGCGGTCATCCGGCCGGCGCCGCCGTCCGCCGCGGTCCACTCGCCGCGCAGCCGGCCGGCGCGGACGTGCTGGCCCAGCCAGCCGTAGCCGTAGGTGGTGGCGACCCGCTCGGCCTTGCGCCAGGTGAGCAGCGCGTCCACGAGCGGGTGCGCCTGCCGGTACGGCTCCAGCCGCCACGACCGGGTGTCCGGCACGTCGATCCCGAGCCGGAGCAGGGCGTCCTTGACCGACGCCGGGTTGCGCAGGTCCACGTCGTCACCGCGCAGCAGCGCGAGCACCGGCGCGTCGCGCGCCTGCCGGTCGCCGTCGCCGATGGTGGCCGCGATCAGCCGGACCGCCTCGGCGTGGTCCAGCGGCAGCCCGTCGTGCTCCAGCTCCACGCACAGCAGCGCCGCGGCCGACTCGGCCCAGGCCGTGACCACCGGCAGCGGCGGCCCGGACGGCACCGGCCGCGGGTCGGGCAGCGCCCGCAGCGCCTGCTCCTGGCGGCGCTGCACCTCCAGCGCCAGGGCGGCCCAGCGCGCCGGGTCGGTCTGCCGGGCGGCGTCCGGGTGCAGCGACCCGTCCGCCCGGACCGGCTCCACGAAGCCCTCCACCGGCGACAGCGCCGCGTCCAGCAGGGTCAGGTCGTCGCCCGCGCGGGGCGGCGCCGGCAACCCGTGGACCGCGGCCCAGACCGCCCCGGGGTCGTCCCGGCGACCGCCGTGCAGGAGCTTGTGGACCGCCGCGAGGTCCCAGACCTGGCGGGGCCGGAGCGGGAGCAGCGGCGTCGCGGCGGCGCTCCAGAGCACCAGCCGGTCGGGCGCGGCCGCGACCTCGTCGAGCGAGCCGATCCAGGCGCGGTCCGGGCTGGCGAGACCGAGCTCGGACCCACGGACGACGACGGCCAGCACGGCCCGAAGGCTAGGCCTCGGGGCCGTCGGCTGCGTCCAGGCGGGCGCGGCGACGGGCGATCTGCTCGGTCTTGGCGTCCCGCTTGGCCGCGAGCGCCTCGGCGAAGGCGTTGCGCTGCCGGCTGAGCAGGAACAGCCCGGCGATCGACGAGACGAGCAACGCCGCCAGCAGCAGCGGGATGCCGTTGAGCACGTGCCCGATCAGGCCGCTGCCCGACCAGATGAGCAGCGCGAACAGGATGAACAGCCCGAACCGGCCCAGCGTGTAGACCACCGCCGCCTTGCGCAGCGAGCCGCTACGTCCGCCTGTCACACCCGGTTCCACTGCTGCACTCCCTCATCGACAGGCCTGACAACCAGCGTACGGCGCCCCCGGCCGGGCACCGCGCGCCGGCGCCGAATCAGACACGCCGTCACCTTGCACGCACTCGGTCGTTGACCGGGCAGGACCGGAGCGCGACAGTGCACCCGGGGGAGGAAACTGATCATGGCTGACGAGATCGTTGCCCGGGCGCCGCAGCGCGACCGGTTGCTCACGCCGGGCGAGGTGGCGACGCTGTTCCGCGTCGACCCGAAGACCGTGACGCGGTGGGCTTCCGCCGGTCGCATCGGGTCCATCCGCACACCGGGTGGCCACCGCCGGTTCCGCGAGTCCGAGGTGCGTGCCCTGCTCCGGGGCGAGGCCGACGTCCCGCAGCAGCCGACCGCCAGCACCGTCGACCTGGCCGCGCGCCGCCTGGCCCGCTAGCACCGACCGCACAACGGGACGGCTCCGCTGGGAGCCGTCCCGTCGTCGTCCCCGCGGCCGTGCGCGGGACCGTCCCCGGTCCGGCTACCGTGACGACCTCGAGGAGGTGATGACGTGATCGTGGCCGGTGAGGTCCTGTTCCTGGTCCAGCTCTGCCTGCTCGTCTACTGCGTGCTCAACGTGGTCACCACACCCGAGGGCGAGTGCCGCAACCTGCCCAAGCTCGTCTGGCTGGTGCTGGTGGTCCTGCTGCCGATCGCCGGCGGCATCGCCTGGCTGGTCGCGGGCCGCCCGGTCGGGCGGCGGCCCAGAACCCGGACGACGACGCGGAGTTCCTGGCCCAGCTCAAGGCCCGGGCGGAGCAGCAGCGCAAGAACAACGCTGCCGAGCAGGCCCGCCGGCTGCGCGAGCAGGAGGACGAGGCCCCGCCCTCCTGACGCCCGTCAGGCGTAGGAGTGCAGGCCGACGACGAAGATGTTGACGACGTAGTAGTCGATCACCAGCGCGACGGCCGCGGCGACGGCGACCCAGGCGGCCTTGCGGCCCTTCCAGCCGGCGGTGGCGCGTGCGTGCAGGTAGCCGGCGTACAGCACCCAGGTGATGAACGACCAGGTCTCCTTGGGGTCCCAGCCCCAGTACCGGCCCCAGGCCGCCTCGGCCCAGATGGCGCCCGCGATGATCGCGAACGTCCAGACCGGGAAGGCGAAGGCGATGACGCTGTAGGAGACCCGGTCCAGCACCGGCGCCGACGGCAGCTGCGCCCCGAGCGACACCGGGAAGCGCGGCGACTTGCGGGCCTCGACGCCGGCGTCGTACCGCGACCGCAGCAGGTAGAGCAGCGCGATCACGCCGGAGAGCAGGAACGACCCGCTGGCCACCACCGCGGCCGCCACGTGGATCTTGATCCAGTAGCTGTTGAGCGCCGGGACCAGCGGCCCGGCCTCGGTGTAGAGCACCGAGGAGGCCAGCCCCAGGTAGAGCACCACCGGCAGCATCACGAAGGCACCGAGGGAGCGCTCCACCGCGCCGCGCCCGACGAGCAGCAGGAAGGCGGTCACCGCCACCAGCGCGACGGCGCTGGAGAACTCGAACATGTTGCCCCACGGCACCCGGCCGGCCGCGAAGCCGCGCAGCACCAGCGAGGTGGCGTGCACCAGCCAGCCGCCGAGGGTGAGGACGAGCGCGATCCGGCCGGCCCGCGAGGGCCGCTCGGTCACGACCGGTACGGCGGGCGCGCTGACCGGCGGGCCGCCGGCGCCGAGCAGCACCCTGGACTCGGCCCGGACGGCCGTGACGGCACGCCGCGCCTTGCGGGACGCCTGCTCACCGGCGTACCCGAGCATGGCCAGCGCGTAGACGACCACAGCCGTGAACAGCAGGCCGTCGCTCAGCTGGCCCAGACCCTTGTCGGGCACGCTCACTCCCTCATCCGCGCGGTGATGGCGGCGAACTCCGACGCGAACCGGTCCGGGTCGGTGCGGGCGAGCCCGCCGACCTGCACGGTAGTCGGCTCCCCTGGACCGCCGCCTGCCCGCACCCAGAGCCGGCGGCGGCGGACGAACAGCGACAGCATCAACCCGGCCACCATCCCGACCGAGGCGATGAGCGCGAGCAGCTTGCCGGGGTCCTGGGTGACTTGGAAGGTGGCCCACTCGCGGGTGTCGACGTAGGTGAGGGTGACGCCGGTGGGCAGCTTCCAGGACTGGCCCGGCAGCAGCGCCCGGGCCTGGCCGTTGTCCACCGGCGTCATGGACTTGGTCTCGAGCGTGTAGACCGACTGCGGGATGCCGCTGTCGATGCCGAGGTTGCCGACGAACGCCGTCAGGGTCAGCGCCGGGTTCTTCGGGCCGGGGTAGGCCGAGCCGACCCGGCCGCCCTCGTCGGTGACGGTCGTGGGCGTGAAGACGCCCCGGAAGCCGACCTGCTTGCCCTTGGTGGACGGCTGCTTGATGACGCACGTCGACAGGAACTGCGGGTCCTGCGGCAGGCACGGCACGGGGGCGTCGTCGAGGACGGTGCCGTCCGCGTCCTTGACCAGGATGTGCGGGGCGTAGCCGTGCCCGATGAGGTAGAGCTTCGCGCCGTCGACCGCGAGCGGGTGGTTGACCCGGACGTCGTACCCCTTGGGCGTGCCGCCCAGCTTCGACCAGCTGACGTCGGCGTTGAAGGTGAGGGCCTTGCCGTCGTCGCCGTAGGTCGCCCGGAAGTCCTTGAGGTCGACCGAGAACGGCACCAGCGACGCCGGCGAGAAGCGGCGACCCGGGTGGACGTCGTCGTACGACGCGATGGTGTTGCTGAAGCCGCGGCCCTCCACCACCAGGACGGTGCCCTTGAAGCCCCGGAAGGCGCCGATCGCGATGCCGACCAGCAGCAGCACCAGCGAGAGGTGGAACACCAGGTTGCCGGTCTCGCGCAGGTAGCCCTTCTCGGCGGACAGCTCGTCGCCGCGGCGCACCACCCGCCAGCCGCGCAGCGCCGACCGGGCCTGCGCCAGCGCGGTGTCGACGTCGGCGTCGCTCTCCCACCGCTCGGAGACGGGCAGCTTCGCCAGCGACCGCGGCACCTTGGGCGGCTTGGTCAGCAGCGCCTTCAGGTGCAGCCGGGTGCGGGGCACGAGGCAGCCGACCAGGGAGATGAACAGCAGCAGGTAGATGGCGGAGAACCAGGTCGAGCTGAAGACGTCGAACAGCTGCAGCCGGTCCAGCAGCGGACCCAGGGTGCGGTGCTCGCGGATGTACTGGTCGACCCGGATCGGGTTGAGGCTGGTCTGCGGCAGGAAGCCGCCCGGCACGCTCGCGAGCGCGAGCAGGAACAGCAGCAGCAGCGCGGTGCGCATGCTGGTGAGCTGCCGCCAGCCCAGGCGCAGCGGGCCGAACGGGTCGCCGCGGCGCGGCTGCTGCACCGGCGCCGGCTGGGTGGTGAGGCGGGTCGCCTCGTCGAGCTCGGTCATCTCAGACGCTCGGGGTGAAGCCGTTGACGACGACCCGCAGGTGGATCATGAGCCGCTCCCAGACGCCGCTGACCAGCAGCAGCCCGATGACGACGAGCAGGCCGCCGCCGACGCGCAGCACCACGTCGTAGTGCCGCTTCACGACCGCGAACGCGCCCATCGCCCGCCGGAACGCCAGCGCGGTCAGGATGAACGGGATCCCCAGGCCCAGGCAGTAGCCGAACGTCAGGAACGCCCCCCGGCCGGCGCTGGCCTGGGTGAACGCCAGGCTCTGCACGGCGCCCAGGGTCGGGCCCAGGCACGGGGTCCAGCCGACGCCGAACAGCACCCCGAGCAGCGGGGCCCCGGCCAGGCCGGCACGCGGCAGCGTGTGGAAGCGCAGCTCGCGCTGCATGCCCGGCACGAGCCCGAGGAAGGCCAGCCCGAGCAGCACCGTGAACGCACCGAGCACCCGGTTGACGGTCTGCTGGTGCACCTGCAGGTCCTGCCCGAGGTGGCCGAAGAAGGCGCCCCCGCTGACGAACACCGCGCTGAAGCCGAGCACGAACAGCACCGCACCGAGCACCACCTTGCCCTGCACCCGCTGCTTGACGTCCCCCTCGGGCTCGGCGAGGTCGACGCCGGTGAGGCCGGTGACGTAGGACAGGTAGCCGGGCACGAGCGGCAGCACGCAGGGCGACAGGAAGCTCACCAGGCCGGCGAGCGCCGCCACCGGCAGCGCCACGAGCACCGGGCCGTCGGTGACGGTGGAGACGAAGCTGTCGGCGACGCCGGTCAGGCTCACGCCGTCTCCCGGGCCAGCACCTGCACCGGCCCCAGCAGCTGGGTCTCGGTGACCGGCTGGATGAAGCGGGCCGCGACCCGGCCCTGCCGGTCGAGGATGAGGGTGGTCGGGGGCGTCTGCGGCGCCTGCCCGCGGAACTTGAGCAGCAGCATCCCGGACTGGTCGAACAGCGACGGGTAGCGGACTTCCTTGCTCCGCTGGAAGGCCAGCGCGGCCTGCTCCTCGTCCTTGATGTCGATGCCGACGAACTCCACGCCGAGCTTTTTGGTCTGGGCGTAGACGGCGTTGAGGTTGCGCGCCTCGGCGCGGCACGGCGCACACCAGGACGCCCAGAAGTTCACGACGACGACCTTGCCGCGCAGGCTGCCGATGTCGAGCTGACCGCCCTCCAGGGTGCGGCCGGACAGCTGTGGCGCGGGGTCGCGGTCACCGGCGGCGAACACGCCCGACGTCAGCCCGCCGACGCTGTTCTGCTGCGCGCCCCCCGTCACCTGGTTGTCGGTGCCCTTGCCGCTGCAGGCAGCGATCAGTGCAGCCGCCAGCAGGACGGGCAGGAGCGAGCGACGCACGACGAGGACACCTGTTCTCGGCACGGGGGACGGACCCCACCAGTGTCGGTCACGACGCCGCCGGCGTCCTGCTCACCCCGAGAAGTCGGGCGCGAGCACG
>JAOPVD010000335.1 GCA_025966295.1 Frankiales bacterium
GGGCCGCGGGCTGCGGCTCGGCGTCGCGGACGGCACCGGGGCCGTCGTCGTGGGCCCCGGCGTGGGTGAGGCCGGCCCACTCGGTGGCGCGCTCGGCGGGCTGCTTACCGACGGGGTCGCCGACGGGACCGGTGCCAGGCCGTTCGACGGGTTCAGCGTGATCGTGCTGCCAGCCGGGACCCTGGTGCCAGCGGGGGGGCTGGTCGACGCGACCATCCCCGCCGCGACCGGAGCGGCGTTGACCGGCTTGCCGACGGCGACGCCGAAGCCGAGGTCGCGCAGCTGCTGGCTGGCCAGCTCGACCGGGAGCTGCGTCACGTCCGGCACCGGGAGCAGGTCGCCGGTGCTGGCCTGCAGCGGCGCGTTGCTGAAGCCCGCGACCGGCACACCGGCGAGTGCCGACGACATCAGCTGCTTCCAGATCGCGGCCGGGATGGTGCCGCCGTACACCTGGCCGTAGTAGCGGCCGTTGATCGTCACCTGGCGCAGCGGCGCAGGCACCGGCTTGCCGACCCAGACCGCCGTCGACAGCTCCGGGGTGTAGCCGACGAACCAGGCCGCGGTGCTGCTGTTGGTGGTGCCGGTCTTGCCGGCCGCCGGGCGGCCGATCGACGCCCCGGCGCCCGTCCGGCCGGGAGCGGGCCCGTCGATGACGCCCCGCAGGATCGAGGTGACGGTGTTGGCCACGTCGGCCTCCAGCACCTGCGCGCACGGCTCGGTCGTGAGCTCGACCGGCCGGCCGCGGCTGTCGGTGATGGCGGTGATGGGGTTCGGCGGGCAGTACAGCCCACCGGCCGCGAAGGCGGCGTAGGCCCCCGCCATCGCGAGCGGGCTGACCTGCGGGGTGCCGAGCACGAAGGAGGGGTTGGTGCGCGGCAGGTCCTTCGGGGAGCCGTCGGCCAGGTCCTTGATCCCGAGCGCGCCGGCGAGCCCGGGCGGCGTGACGAGGCCGGTCCGCTCCTCGAGCTGGATGTAGTAGGTGTTCACCGAGTCCCAGGTGGCCTTCACCATGTCGAACGTGCCGGACTCGGAGTCGCCGGCGTTCGACGGCCCGCAGCCGGTGGGGGTCCGGTACGGGAAGGCCTTCGGGCAGTACCGCTGCGGGGCGTACAGCGTCAGGCTCGGCGAGATGCCCATCTGCAGGGCCCGGGCCAGCACGAAGACCTTGAACGTCGAGCCGCCCTGGAAGCCGCGGGTCTCGCCGATGGCGTAGTTGACCTTGGTCTCGCCCTTGTTGTTGCCGTAGCGGCGGTCGACGGCCATCGCCCGCACCGCACCGGTGCCGGGCTCCACGGTGTCGGCGACCGCGGCCGCCCCGGACGGGTCGCCGGCCGGGACCTTGTCGTCGACGGCCTGCTGGGCGGCCTTCTGCACCTTCGGGTCGAGGGTGGTGCGGATCGTCAGGCCGCCGGCGAGCAACCGCTCCTGGCGCTCCTGCCGGGTGGCACCGAGCGCCGCGCCCGCCGGGCCGTCCTCCAGGTAGCCCCGGACGTAGTCGCAGAAGAACGGGGCGCTCACGCCGGGGGCCTCGCAGCCGCTCCTGACGGTGGTGACCTTGATCCCGGCGCCCTCGGCGGCCGACTTCACCCGCTGCGCCTGGTCGATCAGGCCGAGCTGCGCCATCCGGGCCAGGACGGTGTTGCGGCGGGTCACCGCGGCCTTCGGGTGCGCCGTGGGGTCATACCGGCGCGGGTTCTGCACCATGCCGGCCAGCAGGGCGCCCTGCGCGAGGGTGAGCTTCTGGACCGGCCGGCTGAAGTAGTGGTTGGCGGCGGTGCCGATCCCGTAGACCCCGCTGCCGTAGTAGGCGATGTTGAGGTAGCCCTCGAGGATCTCGTCCTTGCTGAGGTGCTGCTCGAGGTAGAGCGCGTAGCGCGCCTCCTGAAGCTTGCGCTTGACCGACCGCTGGATGGCGGCCTTCTGGCCGGCCTCGGTGCTGGCGGACTCGATCAGCATGTTCTTGACGTACTGCTGGGTGAGCGTCGAGCCGCCCTGCTGGACGCTGCCCGAGCTGGAGTTGCGGGCCAGCGCGCGCATCGTGCCCTTGATGTCGAGGCCGCGGTGCTCGTAGAACCGGTTGTCCTCGATGGCGATCAGCGCCTGCCTGGCGAGCACCGGTACGTCGGCGAGCTTGACCGGGACGCGGTTCTCGGTGAACAGGGTGGCGAGGACGTTGCCGTGCCGGTCCAGGATCCGGCTGCGCTGGGACAGGGCCAGCGGCGGTGGCTTCTGGGGGCTGAACTCGTCCGCGGCGCTCTTGCTGAGCAGGCCGAGGCCGCCGATCACCGGAAACGCCAGCCCGGCGAGGACCACACCGGCGAGCACGCTGAGCACGAGGGCGAGGGCGACGCGCACGAGCGCGGGGGAGGTCCTCACCCGGCCAGCCTACGTCCGCAGGGCAGGCCCGGCGCGGATGTCCGAGTCGTCCCGATAGTCCAGGATGGTCCATTCGGACTAGGGAGGAAGGGTCCTTTTGAGTCGTGCCATCAGGTCCGTGCTCTTCCTACCGTTCGTGCACTGCCCGCGCCGCGGGCACCCCCTCGAGCAAGGACCGCTCCGCTGATGCCGACTCCCGACACGACCCACGACTGGACGGCCGCCGCGGCCTGCAGCACGTCGGACCCCGACGAGCTGTTCGTGACCGGCGCGGCGCAGAACCGGGCCAAGGCCATCTGCCTCGGCTGCCCGGTGCGCACCGAGTGCCTCGCCGACGCCCTCGACAACCAGGTCGAGTTCGGCGTCTGGGGTGGCATGACCGAGCGCGAGCGGCGGGCGCTGCTGCGGCGCCGGCCCGAGGTCAGCTCCTGGAAGCGGCTGTTCGCCGAGGCCCGCTCCGCCGCCGCCCGGCAGAACGCCGCCTCCTAGTCAGGCGGGGGTCGCGGCCGCGGTCCCCGAGGACAGGTCGGTGCCGACCGCCCGCAGGCCCTCCAGGTCGTGCACGTCGCCGGGCTGGGCGGCCACCTCCACGACCGGCACGCCCGGGTGCGCGCTGGTGAAGCGCTCCTGCAGCCGGGCCTCCCGCTGCGACAGCAGCAGCCGCTCGGCGTGCAGCCGGAGCACCCCCGCGGTGAGTGAGTCGGGGTCGAGGTCCTCCGCCGCCGCCAGCGACCGCTCGGCGGTCAGCCCGGCCGCCGCGGAGCGGTGCACCCGGTTCACCACCAGCCCGGCCAGCGGCATCTGCTCGGTGGCGAGGCGCTCGACGAAGTACGACGCCTCGCGCAGCGCGTCCCGCTCGGGGGCGGCCACCACGACGAACGCCGTACCCGGGTCCTTGAGCAGGTCGTAGGTGGCCTGGGCGCGCTCCCGGAAGCCGCCGAACATCGTCTCCAGCGCCGCGACGAACTGCGACACGTCCTGCAGCACCGAGGCGCCGATGATCTTCGTCAGGGCGCCGGTGAAGACGTTGAAGCCGACGGTGACGACCTTGAGGTAGGCCTTGCCGCTGGCCTTGGCCGGCGCGAGCAGCACCTTGACGAGCCGGCCGTCCAGGAAGGTCGTGAGCCGGTCGGGGGCGTCGAGGAAGTCCAGCGCGGACCGGGTCGGCGGGGTGTCGACGACGATCAGGTCGTAGGCGCCGGAGGCCTTGAGCTGCCCCAGCTTCTCCATCGCCATGTACTCCTGCGTACCGGCGAACGAGCTGGACAGCGCCTGGTAGAAGGGGTTGGCGAGGATCTGCTGGGCCTTGGCCGGCTCGGCGTGGGTGAGGACGATCTCGTCGAACGTCCGCTTCATGTCCAGCATCATCGCGTCGAGGTTGCCGTCGACGCCCTTGACCGCGCGGGGCACGTTGTCCAGCTCGGACAGCCCCATCGACTGCGCCAGGCGGCGGGCCGGGTCGATGGTGAGCACCACCGTCCGGCGGCCACGCTCGGCGCCGCGCACCGCCAGTGCCGCGGCGGTGGTGGTCTTACCGACCCCGCCCGCGCCGCAGCACACGATGATCTGGGCGGTGTCGAGCACGTGGTCGACGTCCAGCCGCGGCGCGCTCACGCCATCCCCTGCTCGCGGAGCATCCTGGCCAGCTCGTACAGGCCACCGAGGTCGACGGCGTCGGGCAGCAGCGGCAGCTCGTACGACGGGCGGTGCAGGCCGGCCAGCGCGTCGCGACCGCGCTC
>JAOPVD010000025.1 GCA_025966295.1 Frankiales bacterium
CAAGGTGGACGCGCCGTACCTGGCGTTGGAGCAGGTCCTCGACATCGCCCGCCAGGGCGCTGCGCTGGGCTGCAAGGAGGCGCTGTTCACCCTCGGCGACCGGCCGGAGGACCGCTGGCCGCAGGCCGCCGGGTGGCTGCACGAGGCGGGCTACGACGACACGCTGTCCTACCTGCGGGCGGCCGCGGTCGCGGTGCTCGAGGAGACCGGGCTGCTGCCGCACCTGAACCCCGGGGTCATGACCTGGGCGGAGCTGCAGCGCCTCAAGCCGGTGGCGCCGTCGATGGGGATGATGCTCGAGACGACCGCCGACGTGCCGGCGCACAAGGGCTCCCCCGACAAGGTGCCGGCCGTCCGGCTGCAGGCGCTCGAGGACGCCGGCCGGCACGCGATCCCTTTCACCACAGGCCTTCTGGTGGGGATCGGTGAGACGCTGCGCGACCGCGCCGAGACCATCTTCGCCATCCGCGCCTCGCACAGGCGGCACGGGCACGTCCAGGAGGTGATCGTCCAGAACTTCCGGGCGAAGCCGGACACCGCGATGCGGCACAGCGACGACACCCCGCTCGAGGACTTCCTCGCTGCCATCGCGGTCACCCGCCTCGTGATGGGGCCGCGGATGCGGGTGCAGGCGCCGCCCAACCTGGTGGACCTGGCCGAGACCGCGGCGCTGCTGGCCGCCGGCGTCGACGACTGGGGCGGCGTCTCGCCGCTGACCCCGGACCACGTCAACCCCGAGCGGCCCTGGCCGCACCTCGACGACCTGGCACGGGCCTCCGCTGACAACGGCTTCGAGCTCACCGAGCGGCTCACCGCCCATGCGCCGTACCTGGCCGAGCCGTGGCTGGACCCGCGGCTGCAGGCGCACGTGGACGCGCTGCGCGACGGCCGCGGGCTGGCAGCCGACGTCCTGCCCACCGGCCTGCCCTGGCAGGAGCCCGACGGCGGCCTGGTCAGCAAGGGCCGCACCGACCTGCACGCCACCGTGGACACCGCCGGGCGCAGCAGTGACCGGCGTTCGGACTTCGACGACGTGTACGGCGACTGGGAGGCGGTGCGGGCCTCGATCGCGGCCCCGACGCGCCTCGACACCGACGTCGCCGCCGCGCTGCGCAAGGCCCCGGGCGCGCTGACGGAGCAGGACGCGCTGTCGCTGCTCACCGCCGAGGGCGAGGACCTGGAGGCGGTGGTGCGCTGGGCCGACGAGGTGCGCCGCGACACCGTCGGTGACGAGGTCACCTACGTCGTCAACCGGAACATCAACTTCACCAACGTCTGCTACACCGGCTGCCGCTTCTGCGCGTTCGCGCAGCGCCGCACCGACGCCGACGCCTACTCGCTGTCGCTCGAGGAGGTCGAGCAACGGGCGGCCGAGGCGTGGGCGGTGGGCGCCACCGAGGTCTGCATGCAGGGCGGCATCGACCCGCAGCTGCCCGGCACGGCGTACCTGGACCTGGCGCGCGCCATCAAGCGCGGAGCGCCGGGGATCCACCTGCACGCCTACTCCCCGATGGAGGTCGTCAACGGCGCGGCCCGGATGCAGGTGTCGATCCGGGAGTTCCTGCTCGCCGCGAAGGACGCCGGCGTCGACTCGTTGCCCGGCACCGCCGCGGAGATCCTGGACGACGACGTCCGCTGGGTGCTCACCAAGGGCAAGCTCCCGACCTCCCAGTGGATCGAGGTCGTGCAGACCGCGCACGCGGTCGGCCTGCCGACCACCAGCACGATGATGTACGGCCACGTCGACGAGCCGCGGCACTGGGCCGCGCACCTGCTGCTGCTCAAGCGCCTGCAGGAGCAGAGCGGCGGGTTCACCGAGTTCGTGCCACTGCCGTTCGTGCACACCAACGCCCCGATCTACCTCGCCGGCCTGGCCCGCCCCGGACCGACGGTCCGCGACAACCGGGCCGTGCACGCGGTCGCCCGCCTGGTCCTGCACGGCGCCATCGCGCACGTCCAGAGCAGCTGGGTGAAGCTCGGCGTCGAGCAGTGCCACCAGGTGCTCGCCGGTGGCGTCGACGACCTCGGCGGCACCCTGATGGAGGAGACCATCAGCCGGATGGCCGGGTCCGCGCACGGAAGCCGCAAGTCCGTCGAGGAGCTCGAGGGCATGGTCCTGGCGGCCGGCCGCACTCCGCGGCAGCGCTCCACCCTGTACGGCGTGGTCGACCCCGAGCGGCACGCGGCGGCGCGCCATGACGGGGGCACCGCGCCTGGCGGCCGGGTCGAGCTGCCGCTGGTCAAGCCGGGCTGAGGCCGCTGCGGGTTGCGACATCCCCGGTCCGGCCCGGTCCCGCCGATAGGCTCCGGCCGACCTTCCTGAAGGGGAGTTTTCCGTGGAGCCGAACGTCCTGTCGCGCCGCATCGAGCAGCTGGCGGCACTGGCCAACGCCGAGCCGGAGGCCGAGGCCGGCACCGCGACCCTGGCCGCCGTCCGCGGTGAGATCGCCGCCCTCCGTGCCGACCTCGGGTCGCTGCGCGGCGAGCTCGGCTCGGTCCGCACCGACATCGACGGGATGGCCGGCCGGCTGACCGGCGCGGTGGCGGCCAGCCGCACCGAGACCGGCACCCTCGCCCGCCGGGTCGCCGACCTCGTCAACCGCGTCGACGCCGTCGGCGGCCGGGTGGACGAGGTGAAGGCCGACCTGCCGGCGCTGTCGCGGGAGGTCCGCGACGGCCTGGAGCTGCTCCCGGTGCGCACCGGCGCCAAGCTCGACGAGCTCACCGGCAAGCTGGCCGACTCGGTCGGCACCCGGGTGGAGGCCGTGGCCGGGGACGTCCGCCGCACCGTGACCGCCGCGCTGGAGCGGGAGGCCGACGCGGCCGCCACCACCCAGGCGGTCATGGCCGAGACGCGCTCGTCGCTCGAGTCGCGGATGGCCGTGCTCGAGGACACGCTCGACGCGCTGGCCGAGCGGCTGGAGGCGCTGACCCGCGACGGCCAGCACACCACGCGCGACCAGCTCCGCGACCTGGCCGCCACCGTCACCGCGATCGAGCACCGGCTGGACGCCGTCGCAGGCGAGCAGGTCGAGCGGATCGTGGGCCGGTTGCGCGACGTCACCGAGACCCGCCTGGACAACCTGGCCGCGACGCTGTCCGACGCCACCCGCAGCCGCAACGACCAGCTCCGGCACGAGCTGCTCGAGGTGCTCAGCCGCTCCGGTGCCGAGCACGAGTCGACCCGCAGTCAACTCGCCGCACTGGTCGAGGCGGTCGGGCACAGCGGTGCGAAGCAGGCCGAGGCGACGGCAGCGCTCGACGCCCGGATCGCCGCCGCCCTGGGCGCGGTGCGTGAGGAGATCCACACCGAGCTGGACGACGTCGCGGAGCGGCTGCTGGTGACCGTCGCCGACCTCGGGGCGTCCGAGCGGGCCCGCGCCGAGGCGCAGTCGGCCCGGACCGAGGCGCTGCAGCAGTCGCTCGAGGCCACCCTGGACGGGCTGCGCGGCCAGCTCGTCGCCGCGCTGCAGGGCACCCGCACCGACGTGGCCAAGGAGGTCGCCGGGCTGCGGCCGCGCCTCGAGGAGGTGGTGGCCTCCACCGCGGCCGCCGCCGCGAGCGAGGCGGCGGTCCGGGTCGACGTCCAGCAGGCTCTCGACGCCGTCCGGGAGCGGGTCGCGACCGCCGTGAGCAGCTCCACCGAGGCGGTGCGCGCGGCCTTCGAGGAGTCCAGCGGCAGCGTCACCGACACCGCGCGCAGCCAGCACGCTGCGCTGCTCGACCGGATCGAGGAGCAGCACGCCGCCGTCACCGGTCGGCTCGCCGACGTGGGCGCCGCGGCGCAGGGCGGCATCGCGGCGAGCCGCGAGACGGCGGAGCGGCTGGCAGCCCTGGCCACCGCGCAGGACGAGGTACGCCGGACCGTCGAGGCGCTCCAGGGCGACTGGCCCAGCCGGGTCGACCAGGCCAGCGCGGCCGCGAAGGCCACCGCCGAGGCGGCCGTCGTCGAGCTGCGGGCCGAGGTGCGCGCCCAGCTCGACGCCGTCATCGCGGAGGTGGGCCGCGCGGTCGGCGGCATCGAGGAGGCGAAGGCGGCCCTCGCGACCGCGGCCGACAAGGTGGCCGAGCAGTCCGGCCTGCAGCGTGCCGACGTCGCCGGGGCGGTGAGCGCCGCTCAGAAGGCCGCCGCCGACGCCGGCAAGGCGGCCGAGGACGCGGTCGCGCAGGTGCAGGCCCAGACCGCCGCCCAGCGCGAGCAGTCCGCCCTGCAGGCCGAGCAGCTGGCCGCGCTCGCCGCCGCCA
>JAOPVD010000052.1 GCA_025966295.1 Frankiales bacterium
CCGCGGATCTCGGCGTGCGGCTCGTCCGGCATCGGGAACGCCGAACCGATGGCCATCTTGATCTCCTCGGCGGTGCGCTCGCCGAGCATCAGCGAGTACTCCTTCTTCACGTAGCTGATGATCGAGCTGTCGAGCTCGTCACCGCCCACGCGGATGCTCTGGCTGGTCACGATGCCGCCGAGGGAGATGACCGCCACCTCGGTGGTGCCACCGCCGATGTCGACGATCATGTTGCCGGTGGGCTCGTGGACCGGCAGCCCGGCACCGATCGCGGCGGCCATCGGCTCCTCGATGATGAACACCTTGCGGGCACCGGCCTGGTAGCCGGCGTCCTTCACGGCGCGCTGCTCGACACCGGTGATGCCCGAGGGCACGCAGATGACGATGCGCGGCTTCGCGAAGTGCCGGCGGCGGTGCACCTTCTGGATGAAGTAGCGGAGCATCCGCTCGGTGGTGTCGAAGTCGGCAATGACGCCGTCCTTCAGCGGCCGGATGGCCACGATGTTGCCGGGCGTGCGCCCGATCATCCGCTTGGCCTCGGTGCCGACGGCCAGGATGCCCGACGTGCTGGTGTTGATGGCGACGACGCTCGGCTCGTTGAGGACGACACCGCGCCCCCGGACGTAGACCAGCGTGTTCGCGGTCCCGAGATCGACGGCCATGTCACGACCGAGAAACGACATGTTGTTGGCGTTCTTCGCCATCAGCGGGGAGAGCCCTTCACCATCGAGGTCGTCACGCGCAGGGGGATGCGCGGCGGAGGACCCACTGTAACGGGGCTGGGCCGTTCAGCCGAAACGCCACGTCAGGCTCCAGTCGAGGTCGAGGGCCCCTGACGGGCCGGCGCCACGCACGACACGCCGACGGCCCGTGGGCTCCGGTGTGAGGAGCACCACGGGCCGTCGGCCAGGCCGGCTACCGGCCGGGGAAGAAGATGTTGATCTCGCGGGCGGCCGACTCGGGCGAGTCGCTGCCGTGCACGAGGTTCTGACCGATCTCGAGGGCGTAGTCGCCACGGATCGAGCCGGGGGTGGCCTCGACCGGGTTGGTGACGCCCATCAGGCGCCGGGTGCCGGCGACCGCGTTGGGGCCCTCGACGACGAGCGCGACGAGCGGCCCGCCGGTGATGAACTCGACGAGCTCACCGAAGAACGGGCGCTCCTTGTGCTCGGCGTAGTGCTCCTCGGCCGTCTCGCGGGCCAGGGTGCGGAGCTCGAGGGCGACCAGCGTCAGGCCCTTCTGCTCCAGCCGGCTGATGACCTCGCCGGCGAGGCCGCGACGGACGCCGTCGGGCTTGACGAGGACAAGGGTGCGCTCGGTGGCCACGTGTGGTTCTCCTGGGGTTCGAAAAAGCGTTCGGAAAGCACGGCAGCCTTGCCGCGGCTTGCCGGCAAGGCTACCGGGCGTCAGCGCACGCGCAGGAGGGTGCGGGCCTCGCCCGCGGTGACCACCGAGCCGGTGACGAGGACGCCGCTGCCGCCGTACTCGCCCTGCTCGTCGGCGAGGCCGATCGCCGTGTCGAGGGCGTCGTCGAGCCGGTCCTCGACGTGCACCCGGTCCTCGCCGAAGACCTCCTCGGCCAGCTCGCGCAGCTGCTCGACCGGCAGCCGTCGGGGCGAGGTGTTCTCGGTGACGACGATCCGGGAGACCGCCGGCTCCAGGACCTCCAGCATGGTGTGCACGTCCTTGTCGCCCAGGCACGCGAAGACGGCCACCAGGTGCGTGAAGGAGAAGGCGTCCGCGAGCGAGGCGACCGTCGCCGCCATCCCGTGCGGGTTGTGGGCGGCGTCGACGAGCACCGTCGGCGAGGTGCGGACCACCTCCAGGCGGCCGGGGCTGCTCACCGCCAGGAAGCCCTGCCGCACCAGGTCGGGGTCCAGCTGGCCCTGTCCCCCGCCGAGGAAGGCCTCGACCGCGGCGAGCGCAGCGGCCGCGTTGGCGGCCTGGTGGGGCCCGTGCAGCGGCAGGAAGATGTCCTCGTACCGGCCGCCGAGGCCCTGCAGGGTGAGCAGCTGGCCGCCGACCGCGGTCCGCCGCTCGACCACGCCGAACTCCAGGCCCTCGCGGGCGACGGTCGCGCCCACCTCGGCGGCGCGGTGCAGCAGCACCTCAGCCGCCTCGGGCGGCTGCGCGGCGAGCACCACGGTGGCGCCCTCGTGGATGATCCCGGCCTTCTCGGTCGCGATCTCGGCGAGCGTGGTGCCCAGCAGCGGCACGTGATCGAGGCCGATGGGCAGCACCACGGCGGTGCCGGCCGCCACCACGTTGGTGGCGTCCCACAGCCCGCCGAGCCCGACCTCGAGCACGGCGACGTCGACGGGGGCGTCGGCGAAGGCCGCGAACGCCATCCCGGTGAGCACCTCGAAGAACGTCATCGGGACCGGCGAACGGGAGTCGACCAGCTCGACGTAGGGCGCCAGCTCGTCGTAGACCTCGGCGAACCGCTCGTCGGACAGCGGGTCGCCGTCGATGGTGATGCGCTCGGTGATGCTGTCCAGGTGCGGGCTGGTGTAGCGCCCGGGCCGGAGCCCGAAGGCCCGCACCAGCGAGTCGATCATCCGGGCGGTGGACGTCTTGCCGTTGGTGCCCGTGAGGTGGATCGCCGGGTAGGACCGCTGCGGCGAGCCCAGCAGGTCCAGGAGCAGCCGGATCCGGTCGAGGTCGGGGACCATCTTGTCCTCGCTCGGGTAGCGGCTCGCCAGAGCCGCCAGGACGCGCTCGAGCGTCACGCCTCGGCCAGGGTGGCCTCGACCGACGGCTCGGCGGCCTCCTCGAGGACCAGCTCGCCCACCACCCCGGCGTTGACGAGGTCGGCCTGCGCGAGCGTCACCAGCGCCAGCCGCTCCGGGGTGTCGCGCACCACCAGGCTCGTGACGGCGGTCTTCATCGACGTCTTGGCGTTGCTCTTGGCCTTGCGCACCTGGGCCAGCACCTCACCGGCCACGCCGAGCACCGCCGGGTCCCCGCCGGTGGGCGCGGCCACCGGCCACGGGGCGCGGTGCACCGAGCCCTCCCGCCACCAGGACCAGACCTCCTCGGCCGCGAAGGCGAGGAACGGCGCGAACAGCCGCAGCTGCACGTCCAGGGCGGTGCGCAGCGCCCGTTTGGCCGACTCGGCCGCCGGGCCCTCGCCGTAGGCACGGCCCTTGACCAGCTCGATGTAGTCGTCGCAGAAGGTCCAGAAGAACGCCTCGGCGCGCTCCAGCGCCCGGGCGTAGTCGTAGCCCTCGAACGCCTCGGTCGTCGAGGCCACCACCTCGGACAGCGACTGCAGCATCGCCAGGTCGACCGCCTCGGTGACCTCCCCCGGCCCGGCCTCCGGGAAGCCCAGTACGAACTTGGAGGCGTTGAGCAGCTTCATCGCGAGCCGTCGGCCGACCTTCATCTGGCCGAAGTCGACGGCCGTGTCGGTGCCCGGCCGGCCGCTGCAGGCCCAGTACCGGATGGCGTCGGAGCCGTACTCCTCCAGCAGCGGCAGCGGGGTGACCACGTTGCCCTTGCTCTTGCTCATCTTCTTGCGGTCCGGGTCCAGCACCCAGCCGTTGATGGCGGTGTCGCGCCACGGCAGGCCGCCGTGCTCGAGGTGGCTGCGCACCACGGTCGCGAACAGCCAGGTGCGGATGATCTCCGGGCCCTGCGGCCGCAGGTCCATCGGGAAGACCCGGTCGAACAGGTCCGGGTCGTCCTCCCAGCGGCCGGCGATCTGCGGCGTCAGCGACGAGGTGGCCCAGGTGTCCATCACGTCCGCGTCACCCGCGAACCCGCCGGGCACGCCGCGCTGGTCCTCGCTGAAGCCGGGCGGGGTGTCGCTGGAGGGGTCGATCGGCAGCGCCTGCTCGGCGGGCACGATCGGGGCGTCGTACACCGGCTCGCCGGCCGCGTCGAGGCGGTACCAGAGCGGGATCGGGACGCCGAAGAAGCGCTGCCGGCTGACGAGCCAGTCGCCGTTGAGGCCGCTGACCCAGTTCTCGTAGCGGGCCTGCATGTGCGGCGGGTGCCAGGCCAGCTCCTTGCCGCGCTGCAGCAGCTCCTCCCGGACCCCCGCGTCCCGGCCGCCGTTGCGGATGTACCACTGCCGGCTGGTGACGACCTCGAGCGGCCGGTCGCCCTTTTCGAAGAACTTCACCGGGTGCGTGATCGGCTTCGGCTCCCCGACCAGGTCGCCGCTCTCGGCCAGCAGCTCCACGACCCGCTTCTGCGCCTGCTTGGCGGTCTTGCCCGCCAGCTCCGCGTACGGCGCCCCCGCCACGCCCTCGGGCGCCGTCGGCAGCAGCCGGCCGTCCCGCCCGATGATGCTCCGGACGGGCAGGTCCAGCTCGCGCCACCACACCACGTCGGTGGTGTCGCCGAAGGTGCAGATCATCGCGATGCCGGACCCCTTGGCGGGGTCGGCCAGCTCGTGCGCGTGCACCGGCACCTCGGCGCCGAACAGCGGCGAGGTCACGGTGGTGCCGAACAGCGGCTGGTAGCGCTCGTCGTCGGGGTGCGCGACCAGCGCGACGCAGGCGGGCAGCAGCTCGGGCCGGGTGGTCTCGATGAAGACCTGCTCACCGTCCGGGCGGGTGAACCCGATCCGGTAATAGGCGCCGGGCAGCTCCCGGTCCTCGAGCTCGGCCTGCGCGACGGCGGTGCGGAAGTCGACGTCCCACAGGGTGGGCGCCTCCTGCGCGTACGCCTCACCGCGCGCCAGGTTGCGCAGGAAGGCGCGCTGCGAGGCGCGCTGGCTCTCCGGCCCGATGGTGGTGTAGGTCTGCGCCCAGTCCACGCTTAGCCCGAGGGTGCGCCACAGCGCCTCGAAGGCCTTCTCGTCCTCGGCCGTCAGGCGCAGGCAGAGCTCGACGAAGTTGCGGCGGCTGATGCTCACCGGGTCCTTCGGGGCCTCGGCCGGCGGCTGGTAGGACGGGTCGTAGGGCAGCGACGGGTCGCAGCGGACCCCGTAGTAGTTCTGGACCCGGCGCTCGGTCGGCAGGCCGTTGTCGTCCCAGCCCATCGGGTAGAAGAGCACCTTGCCGAGCATCCGCTGGTAGCGGGCGATGCTGTCGGTCTGGGCGTAGCCGAACACCGAGCCCATGTGCAGCGAGCCGCTCACCGTCGGCGGCGGGGTGTCGATGGCGTAGACGTCGGCACGCTGGGCGGTGCGGTCGAAGGCGTAGGTCTGCTGCTCGGCCCATACGCCGTCCCACTTCGCCTCGAGGCCGTCGAGGGTGGGGCGGTCGGGCATGTTGGCAGTCACCCGCGTAAGTCTATGTAGGGGAGCCTCCTAGGCTGCCGCGGGTGCAGATCACGCTCGACGACCGCTGGTCCATCGGAGGCAAGCCGCACGGCGGCTACCTCCTGCGCGAAACGGTGGCACCGGTGCTCACCGCCGCGCACCCGCACCCGCTGGCGGTGAGCGCGCACTTCCTGCGCTCCCCCGACCCCGGGCCAGCCACCGTCGAGGTCGAGACGCTGCGCGAGGGCCGCCGGGTCAGCCAGCACCGCGCCCGGCTGCTGCAGGGCGGCCAGCCCTGCGTCGAGGCGCTGGTGACGAGCGGCACCCTCGACCCGGACGCCGAGCCGTTCTGGTCCGACACCCGCGAGCCGGAGCTGCCGCCGGCGGAGGACTGCCTGCGGACCCCCGCCGAGCCGCTGCCGGGCTTCCGCGTCGGCCACCTGGACTTCGTCGACGTCCGCACCGACCCGCGCACCCCGCCGTTCTCGGGCACCACGGCCACCCCCGGGCGGGTCCGGGCCCGGCTGCAGATGGCCGCGGGCTGCACCTCGCCGCTGGACCTGCTGGTGCTGGCGGACGCCCTGCAGCCGGTCCCGATGGACCTGGGGGTGCCAGGCTGGTTCCCGACCGTCGAGCTGACGGTGCTGGTGCGGGCGGTGCCGGCCGAGGGCTGGCTGGTCGGCGAGCAGACCGCCACGCTGCTGCAGGACGGCTGGTTCGACGAGGACTGCACGATCTGGGACTCGCGGGGCCGGCTGGTCTGCCAGTCCCGCCAGCTGGCGGGCTACCGCCTGGCCCCCTAGGCGGACTTCTCCCGGCGCTCCCGGCGGGCCGGCGTGGACGCGTCCCGCGGGACGAGCGTCGGGTTGACGTGCTCGAGGACGACCTCGCGGGTCACGACGCACTTGGCGATGTCGCCCTGGCTCGGGATGTCGTACATCACCGAGAGCAGCACCTCCTCCATGATCGCCCGCAGGGCGCGGGCGCCGGTGCCGCGCTTGATGGCCTGGTCGGCGATCGCCTCGAGGGCGTCCTCGGTGAACTCCAGGTCCACCCCGTCGAGCTCGAACAGCCGGTTGTACTGCTTGACCAGCGCGTTCTTGGGCTCGGTGAGGATCCGGATCAGCGCCTCGCGGTCCAGGTTGTTGACGCTGGTCAGCACGGGCAGCCGGCCGATGAACTCGGGGATCATGCCGTACTTGAGCAGGTCCTCCGGCATCGCGTTGGAGAAGACGCTGCCCGGGTCCACCTCGTGCTTGGAGTGCAGGACGGCGCCGAAGCCGACGGACTTCTTGCCGATCCGCTGCTCGATGACCTTGTCCAGGCCGGCGAAGGCGCCACCGACGATGAACAGCACGTTGGTGGTGTCGATCTGGATGAACTCCTGGTGCGGGTGCTTGCGCCCGCCCTGCGGCGGCACCGACGCGGTGGTGCCCTCGAGGATCTTCAGGAGGGCCTGCTGGACGCCCTCGCCGCTGACGTCGCGGGTGATCGAGGGGTTCTCCGACTTCCGGGCGATCTTGTCGACCTCGTCGATGTAGATGATCCCGGTCTCGGCCTTCTTGACGTCGTAGTCCGCGGCCTGGATGAGCTTGAGCAGGATGTTCTCGACGTCCTCACCGACGTACCCGGCCTCGGTGAGCGCGGTGGCGTCGGCGATGGCGAACGGGACGTTGAGCATCTTGGCGAGGGTCTGCGCGAGCAGCGTCTTGCCGCAGCCGGTGGGGCCGAGCAGCAAGATGTTGGACTTCTGCAGCTCGACCGGGTCCTTGTCGTTGCTGCCGGCCTGGATCCGCTTGTAGTGGTTGTAGACCGCCACCGCGAGGGTCCGCTTGGCGGTCTCCTGGCCGATCACGTAGCCGTCGAGGAACTCGTAGATCTCGCGGGGCTTGGGGAGCTCGTCCCACTTCAGCTCGGAGCTCTCGGAGAGCTCCTCCTCGATGATCTCGTTGCAGAGGTCGATGCACTCGTCGCAGATGTAGACGCCTGGCCCTGCGATGAGCTTCTTGACCTGCTTCTGCGACTTGCCGCAGAAGGAGCACTTGAGCAGGTCACCACCGTCGCCGATGCGAGCCACCGCTACCTCGTCCCTGTCGTTGCAGCTGGTGCTGCGTCCCCAGCCTGGGCTGGGCCTGCCCCGCTCACGACGGTACCGCCTGTGAGCCGTCTTCCGTACTGCCTTCGGCGGACGCGCCGACCGTTCTGGTAACCGCCCCCGAGGTCAGCTGGAGGACAGCGTGGCGGTCTTGCGGGTGCTCACGACCTCGTCGATCAGGCCGTACTCCACCGCCTCGCGGGCGGTGAGGATCTTGTCGCGCTCGATGTCCTTGCGGACGAGCTCGGCGTCGCGGCCGGTGTGCACCGAGATCATGTGCTCGAGCAGCTCCCGCATCCGCAGGATCTCGCGCGCCTGGATCTCGATGTCGGAGGACTGCCCCTCGCCACCGCCGGAGGGCTGGTGGATGAGCACGCGGGCGTGCTCCAGGGCCAGCCGCTTGCCCTTGGTGCCGGCGGCCAGCAGCACGGCGGCCGCGGAGGCGGCCTGGCCCATGCAGATCGTCTGGATCTCGGGCTTCACGAACTGCATCGTGTCGTAGATGGCCGTCAGCGCGGTGAACGAGCCGCCGGGGCTGTTGATGTAGATCGAGATGTCCCGGTCCGGGTCCTCGGACTCCAGGTGCAGCAGCTGCGCCATCACGACGTTGGCGACGCCGTCGTCGATCGGGGTGCCCAGGAAGATGATGCGCTCCTTGAGCAGGCGGCTGTAGATGTCGAACGAGCGCTCCCCGCGGGAGGTCTGCTCGATGACGATCGGGATCGTGTAGTTGCTCGGGGTCTCAAAGCTCATCGGAGTCCTCCTAGGCCCGGGTGCCGGCGCCGGACGGGACGTCCTTGGCAGCGGTGATGACGTGGACGATGAAGCCGTACTCCTTGGCCTCCGCAGCGGAGAACCACCGGTCACGGTCGGAGTCGGCCTCGATCTGCTCGACGGTCTGACCGGTGTGGAAGGCGATGCGCTCGGCCATCGTCC
>JAOPVD010000098.1 GCA_025966295.1 Frankiales bacterium
GGTAGCCGTCCAGGTCGGTCTTGGCCTTCGTCACCTTGGCGGCGTCCTTGGTGGCCCTGCCCAGGGTGTAGTCGACGAAGAAGCCGATGTGCTGGCGCCAGGACTTCAGGAACGGGCCCTCGGCCGCGGGGTAGGCCGAGCCGACCGCCTTGGACAGCGCCACCGAGTTGGCGTCGAGGGCGGTGACGGCCGCAGCCACGGCCGGGTCCTTGAGGTTGCCCTTCTTGCCGACGGCCGTGCCGGTGGCGAGGCCGGCCAGGTAGACGTGCTCGGTGAGCAGGTAGGTCAGGCCCGCCCGCAGCTCCGCCGGCTTGGTCAGGGTCGCCTTCGCACCAGTGACCGCGCCGGTCGAGGTGCTGGCGGTGCTCGGGGTGCTGCTGGCCGTCTTGCTGTCGTTGCTGCCGCAGGCCGCCGTCGTGATGGCGAGACCGGCCACCGCAGCTGCCAGCCGGAGGGAGGTCCGGTTCATGGTGCTCCTAGGGAGGAAGTGGGTTATCTGGGACCGCGTCGCCGACGGCGACGGGGCGTGCGTGGAGGGGTCAGCCGACCGTGACGGCGCCGTTCATCCCCTTGTGGATCGTGCAGAAGAAGCGGTACGTGCCGGCCTTGGCGAAGGTGTGGGCCACCCGGTCGCCCTTCTTGCTCGCCTTCAGGCTGAAGGCGCCGTCGGCCTGCTCCGCGGTGCGCAGGCCGGTGCCGGGGTCGACGGTGTAGCTGCCCCCGACGATGACGTGCGTGATCGGGTTCTGGTTGACGAAGGTCACCGCCTGGCCGGCCTTGATGGCGACGTCGGTCTGCTTGAACTCGGTGAAGACCATGTCCACGGTGGCGCCCGGCTGGGCGGCTCCGGTCGCGGCCTGCTGGCCCGACGAGCCTCCGCAGGCGGTGGCGAGCAGGAGCGTGCCGATCGCGGCGGTGGCTGCGGTCCGGCGCATGGTGACCTCCGGGTCAGGGGCGGGTGTGTCTGTCAGTGGTGCCTTCGCAGCAGCCCGCCGACCGGATGGGTGCCGGGGCCGCGCCGCAGGTCACGGTCCGGTCACGGTGTCGCCCGCTAAGGTCGGGGGCGCACCACAACTCCACAGCCACCGAAGGGGGCACCGGTGAACGCGTCCCGCGCCCGACTCGTCCAGCTGCTCGGTCCGGCCGTCGAAGCGACGGGGCACGACCTCGAGGACGTGAGCGTCTCCCCAGCGGGCAAGCGCCGCGTCGTACGGGTGGTCGTGGACCGGGACGGCGGCATCACGCTCGACGACGTGGCCGAGGTGTCGCGGGTCGTCTCCGACCTGCTCGACACGGCGGAGGTGGACGAGCCCGAGCTGCTCGGCGGCGCCTACGTGCTGGAGGTGTCCAGCCCCGGCGTCGACCGGCCGTTGACCGCCGCGCGGCACTGGCGCCGCAACGTCGGCCGGCTGGTGAAGGCCGAGCTCGCCGACGGCGAGCTGGTCACCGGCCGGGTGGCGTCGGCCGACGACGCCGAGGTCGTGCTCGAGCTCGACGGCGGGCCGCGGACGCTGCTGCTCGGCGAGGTGGTGCGCGGCACGGTGCAGGTGGAGTTCGCCCGCAAGGGCGGCACCGAGGAGCTCGAGGAACAGGAGGACGAGGCGTGAAGATCGACATGACCGCGCTGCGGAGCCTCGAGCGCGAGAAGGACATCAAGATGGACCTCGTGGTCGAGGCCATCGAGTCGGCGCTGCTGAGCGCCTACCGGCACACCGAGGGCGCGCACCCGCACGCCCGGGTGGAGCTGGACCGGGGGAGCGGCGAGGTGGCCGTGCTCGTGCAGGAGCTCGGCGAGGACGGCGCCGTCGCCCGGGAGTACGACGACACCCCCGGCGACTTCGGCCGGATCGCCACCATGACCGCCAAGCAGGTCATCCTGCAGCGGCTGCGCGAGGCCGAGCACGACGTCACCTACGGCGAGTACGCCGGCCGGGAGGGCGACCTCGTGAGCGGCATCGTGCAGCAGGCCCCGCAGCGGCCCGGCGGCCCGCCCAACCGCAACGTCATGGTCAAGCTCGGCACCCGCGAGGACGCCCTCGAGGCGGTCCTGCCGCCGGCCGAGCAGGTCCCCGGCGAGGTCTACGACCACGGCAGCCGGCTCACCTGCCGGGTGGTCGGGGTCAGCCGCGGCCAGCGCGGCCCGCAGGTGACGGTGTCCCGCACCCACCCCGACCTGGTGCGCGGCCTGTTCGCCCGTGAGGTCCCGGAGGTCGCCGACGGCGTCGTGGAGATCGTGGCGCTGGCCCGCGAGTCCGGGCACCGCACCAAGATCGCCGTCCGGACCCGGGTGGCCGGCCTGAACGCCAAGGGCGCCTGCATCGGTCCGCAGGGCTCGCGGGTCCGGGCGGTCCAGAACGAGCTGCACGGCGAGAAGATCGACATCGTGGACTGGTACGACGACCCGGCGCGCTTCGTGGCCGAGGCGCTGTCGCCGGCCACCGTGCTCAGCGTGGAGGTCGTGGACGCGCTCAACCGCTCGGCCCGCGTGGTGGTGCCCGACTACAAGCTGTCGCTCGCGATCGGCAAGGAGGGCCAGAACGCCCGCCTGGCCGCCCGTCTCACCGGCTGGCGCATCGACATCCACTCCGACACCGAGCCGGCGGCGGTGCCGGCGGCGGTACCGGCGGCCAAGGCGCCCGGTGAGCCGACGGGCTGAGCGGCCGGGCGCGGTAGACTCATCGGTGGCCCGCGTCGTGGGTCCGGTGCGCACCTGTGTGGGTTGCCGGATCCGCGCCGCGAAGCCCGCCCTGCTGCGTGTCGTCGTGGTCGCCGGTGCACTCGCCGTCGACCCCGCCGGTCGCCTGCCTGGTCGAGGAGCGCACGTTCACCCCGACCCGGCTTGCGTCGACCTCGCGGACAGGCGTCGAGCGTTCCCACGGGCCCTCCGGGTCCCGGGCCCGCTCGATGTCAGCCCGGTGAGGCAGCACGTCGAGCAGATCCACCCGTCGAACCGAGAGCAGGTCGAGAAGCGCACATGAGCACTCGATGAGCCAGCACCGATGAGCACGCCCATGCAGTAACAACGACGGCCAGGGACCGACCCGGGCCACGAAGGAGCACAGTGCCCGGCAAAGCCCGCGTCCACGAGCTCGCCAAGGAGCTCGGACTGGAGAGCAAGGCTCTCCTCAGCTGGTTGAAGGAGAACGGCGAGTTCGTCAAGAGCGCCTCCTCGACCATCGAACCCCCTGTCGCCCGCAAGGTCCGCGAAGCGTTCCCGGCCCAGGCAGCCGCTGCTGCCGCGGCCCCGACGCCCGCCCCCGCGAACAAGCCCGCCCCGAAGGCGGCCCCCAGGCCTGAGGCCCCAGCTGCGGAGGCGCCTGCCGCCCCGGCCGCGGTGCCCGCCCAGGAAGCACCGGTGCCGG
>JAOPVD010000116.1 GCA_025966295.1 Frankiales bacterium
GCGTGCCGGGGCCCCCGACTGCCCTGCGGCTCCGCGGCGACCGCGGCCTGGGCCTCGGCCAGCAGGCTGCCGGGGTCGTTGATGGCGCGCTTCACGCCGGCGCTCACCTGCGGCAGGTGCGCGAAGCGGTCGCGGTCGCGCACCTCGACGTCGGCGGCGAAGATCGCGACGTCCGCGTCGGCCAGCTGCTGGTCGGAGAGCGCGTCGGCGCCGGCGGCGCCCTGCGTCTCGACGTGGATCTCGTGACCGGCGTCCTTGGCGGCCTGCTCGAGCGCCTCGGCGGCCATGTAGGTGTGCGCGATGCCCGTGGGGCACGACGTCACTGCGACGATCTTCACTGGCCCAGCACCTCCTTGTTGATGAGGGACACGACGGCCTGCGGGTCGCCGGCATCGCGGAGCGCGTCCTTGAAGGACGGGTGGACGAGCTTGCGGGCCAGCTTGGCCAGGATCGTCATGTGCTCCGACCCGCCGCCGGCCGGCGCCGCGATGAGGAAGATGAGGTGCGCCGGCCCGTCGGGCGCGCCGAAGTCGACGCCGCCCTTGCTCCGGCCGAAGCCGAGAGACGGCTCGGTGACGTGCTCCGAGCGGCAGTGCGGGATGCCGATGCCGCCCTCGAGCCCGGTGGCCATCTGCTCCTCCCGGGCCCTGACGTCGGCCAGGAAGCCGTCGAGGTCGGTGACGCGCCCGGCGGCGGCCAGGCGGGCCGCCAGGCTGCGGGTGCCGGACGCGCGGTCCGGCGCCTCGAGCTCCAGGTCGACGAAGTCCACGGTGATGAGGTCTGCCACGTCACTGTCCTTTCAGGTCACGGTCGGTGGGCACGGTGTCGGCGAGCAGTACGGCGGAGCGGTCGAGGTCGGACGGGACGGGCATGCGGCTGCCGGGGAGCCGGACGGCGGCGGCGCCGTAGGCGAGGGCCTCGCGCAGGGCCTCGGGGCCCTGGCCGCCGCCGGCCAGGAAGCCGGCGAGGGTCGCGTCGCCGGCGCCGACCGAGGACACCGGGCAGTCCACGGGCGACTCGCCGTACCAGGCACCGGTGCCGTCGACGAGGACGGCGCCGTCGGCGCCGAGCGAGGCCAGGACGGCCTTGGCGCCGCGGTCGATCAGGCTGCGGGCCGCAGTGACGACCTCACCGACGGTGCTGACCGGGAGGCCGGTGACCTCCTCCAGTTCCTCGCGGTTGGGCTTGACGAGGTCGGGGCCGGCGGGCAGGGCCCGGGCGAACGGCGCACCGCTGCTGTCGACGGCCACCTGGCCGGGCAGCCGGGCGATCAGGCGCGCGTAGACGTCGTCGGGGCAGCCGGGAGGGAGGCTCCCCGACAGCACCACCCAGGCGGCGCGGCTGCCCAGGTCCGCGGTGGCGTCGAGCAGGGCCGCCACCTCGGCGGGGCTGAGGGCCGGGCCCGGCTCGTTGAGCTTGGTGACCGTGCCGTCCGGCTCGACGACGCTGACGTTCGCCCGCACCGCGCCGGCGATCGGCACCGCCCGGACCTCGACGCCACCGGAGGCGAGCAGCTCGGCGAGCTGAATGCCCTCGGCGCCCCCGCACGGCAGCACCGCGCAGGTGGCGAGGCCGTGGGCCGCCAACGCGCGGGAGACGTTGACGCCCTTGCCGCCCGGGTCGACGCGGGTGCCGGTGGCGCGCAGCACCGCGCCGCGGACCAGCGCGTCCACCTCGACCGTGCGGTCGACGGACGGGTTGGCCGTCAGCGTCACGATCATGCGAGCACCACCCGGGGGCCGGCCGCCTCGAAGGCGGCGGCGACCCGCGGGTCGACGGCGTTGTCCATGACGAGCGTCTCCACGTCCTCGAGGCCGGCGAACCGGGCGAACTGGTCGTCGCCGACCTTGCTGCTGTCGGTGAGCACGACCGCGCGCCGCGCGGCCGCGACCATCGCGCGCTTGACGGCGGCCTCGGCCGGGTCGGCGGTGGTCAGGCCGCGTTCGGTGCTGATCCCGTTCGTGCCCAGGAACGCCACGTCGACGCAGAGGTCGGCCAGGCCGGCGAGGGCGACGTGGTCGACGGTGGCCAGCGTGCGGGGCCGGACCCGGCCGCCGAGCAGGTGCAGCGTCAGGTCGGTGCGCCCGCTCAGTGCGGTGGCGATCGGCAGCGCGTTGGTCACGACGGTGAGCTCGCGGCCGACCGGCAGCAGGTCGGCGAGCTGCGCGGTGGTGCTCCCGGCGTCGAGCAGCACCGTCGCGGCGCCCTCCAGCTCGGCGAGGGCGGCCTGCGCGATCCGGCGCTTCTGCTCGGTGTGCTCGCCGGCCCGGACCGCGAGGCCGGGCTCGTGGCGCAGCCGCTCGGCTGGAATGGCGCCCCCGTGCACCCGGCGCAGCACCCCGGACCGCTCCAGCGCGGTCAGGTCGCGGCGGACGGTCTCCAGGCTGACCGAGAACGACAGCGCCAGCTCGGCCACGTCGACCCGGCCCTGGGCGCGCGCCTGCCGGGCGATCTCCCCCTGCCGCTCTTCCGCATACATGTGGTTTCACTCCCGGTTCGCTGCCTGTTCATGCATGTTGCTGCCCGATTATGCCCGTGTCAAGGGTTTGTGTGGGCAGGCTCACAGCGATTTCGGTGCCACCCTGTTACCGGATCGCGACCAAGCGGTGTCCCGCGGAACGGACGAATCGCACTACTGTCCCCGCGACGACGGCCCGCCCGGCGGTCGCCTGCGTGCGATGAGAGGAACCGATGCGAAGCAACAAGGTCCTTGCGCTGGTCCTGGGAGGCGTGCTCGCCGGCACCGCTGCGTGCGGTAGCGACAGCAAGCCCGCGGACTCCGGCTCCGGCAAGAGCGGCGGCACGCTGGTGTTCGGCACCTCCGCCGACCCGGTCAGCATGGACGGCGCCTACGTCTCCGACGGTGAGTCGCTGCGGGTCGTCGACCAGCTCTTCGAGACGCTGGTGACCACCAAGGCCGGCGGCACCGAGGCGGAGCCCAAGCTGGCCAAGTCGTGGACGGCCAGCGCCGACGGCAAGGCCTGGACCTTCGCGCTCCAGACGGGCGTGAAGTTCCACGACGGGACCGCCTTCAACGCCAAGGCCGTGTGCGCCAACTTCGACCGTTGGTACAACTTCAAGGGCATCCAGCAGAGCCCGTCGGTCTCCTACTACTGGAGCACCGTGTTCGGCGGCTTCAAGACGCAGGAGAACCCCGACGTCCCCAAGACCAGCCTGTTCGCCTCCTGCGAGGCCAAGGACGACGCGACCGCGGTCGTCAACCTGACCAGTCCCTCGTCGTCGTTCATCGCCGGCCTGGCGGTCCCGGCGTTCTCGATCGCCAGCCCGGATGCGCTGGTGAAGTACCGCGCCGACAAGGTCTCCGGCACGGGCGACTCCCCCAAGTTCGACGGCACCTTCGGCACCCAGCACCCGATCGGCACCGGTCCGTTCAAGTTCGACAGCTACACCCCCGGTGACAAGCTCGTGATCAGCCGCAACGACGGCTACTGGGGCACCAAGGCCAAGCTGGACAAGGTGATCTTCAAGCCGATCGCCGACGGCCCGGCCCGCCGGCAGGCGCTCGAGTCCGGCGACATCCAGGGCTACGACTTCGTGGACCCGGGCGACGTCAAAACGCTGCAGGCCAAGTACACGGTGCTGCAGCGCCCGGCGTTCAACGTCGGCTACGTCGGCTTCAACCAGAAGAAGGCGCCGATGGACAACCTGAAGATCAGGCAGGCCGTCGCGCACGCCCTCAACCGCGCGGCGCTGGTCAAGGCCAAGTACCCGCCGGGCTCGGTCGTGGCCAAGGAGTTCATGCCGCCGATGCTGTTCGGCTACGCGAATGACGTCACCGACTACGCCTACGACCCGGAGAAGGCCAAGCAGCTCATCAAGGAGTCCGGCGTCACCAACCCCAAGCTGGAGTTCTGGTACCCGACGAACGTGAGCCGCCCGTACATGCCGGATGCGAAGGCCAACTGGGAGGCGTTCAAGAGCGACCTGGAGAAGGTCGGCTTCACGATCACCGCCAAGTCGGCGCCGTGGCGGCCGGACTACAACCAGAAGGTCAACAACGGCGGGGCGCAGATGTACCTGCTCGGCTGGACCGGCGACTTCGGTGACCCCGACAACTTCGTGGGCACCTTCTTCCGCACCGCCCAGCCGGCGTGGGGCTTCGACAACCCCGCCATCTTCAACGCCCTGGAGAAGGCCCGCGTCGAGTCCGACCCGGCCAAGCGCACAGCGGCCTACCAGGACGCCAACAAGCTCATCATGGAGTTCCTGCCGGGCGTGCCGTACGTGCACACCCAGCCGTCGCTGGCGTTCAACAAGAACGTGAAGGGCTACGTGCCGAGCCCGGTCTCGCTGGAGTCCTTCGCCGACGTCACGGTCGGCTGAGCGAGGTCGTAGACCCCAGCTCATGCTCAAGTTCGTCGTACGGCGGCTGCTCCTGCTGGTCCCGATCCTGGTAGGGCTCTCGATCCTCGTGTTCGCGTGGGTCAGGGCCCTACCGGGCGGGCCGGAGGCGGCGCTGCTCGGTGAGCGCGCCACCCCGGAGCGGGTGGCGCAGGTACGGCACGAGTTCGGTCTCGACCGGCCGCTGTACGAGCAGTACGCCAGCTACATCGGCAAGGTCGTGCAGGGCGACTTCGGGCAGTCCATCAAGACCACCCGCCCGGTCCTGGACGACATCCAGACCAAGTTCCCCGCCACCATCGAGCTGGCGCTGGCCGCGCTGCTGTTCGCGGTGCTGCTCGGCATCCCGCTGGGCTTCCTGGCGGCCCGGCGCTACCAGACCTGGGTCGACAACTCCTCGCTGGTCGGTTCGCTGCTCGGCATCTCGGTCCCCGTGTTCTTCCTCGCCTACCTGCTGAAGTACGTGTTCGCCGTCAAGCTCAACTGGCTGCCGTCCACCGGCCGGCTGGACGCCATCCGCGACGTCGCGCACCCCACCGGCTTCTACACCCTGGACGCGGTGCTGACCCGCGACTGGGGAGCCTTCACCGACGCCGTCCGACATCTGGTCCTGCCGGGCATCGCGCTCGGCACCATCCCGCTCGCCATCGTCACCCGGATCACCCGGGCCGCGGTCCTCGAGGTCACCAACGAGGACTACGTCCGGACCGCCGAGGCCAAGGGCCTGACCCGGCGCGTCGTGAACGGCCGGCACGTCCTGCGCAACGCCATGCTCCCGGTCGCCACCGTCGTCGGCCTGCAGACCGGCCTGCTGCTGTCCGGTGCGGTCCTCACCGAGATCGTGTTCGCCTGGCCCGGCATGGGCTCATGGCTCTACGAGGCCACCTTCAACCGCGACTTCCCGGTGCTCGAGGGCGGCATCTTGTTCCTCGCGGTGGTGTTCGTGCTCGTCAACCTGCTCGTGGACATCTCGTACGGCGTCCTCGACCCGCGGATCAGGCTGCAGGGCCGATGAGCATCGCCGAGTCCGAGGCCCGTCTGCTCAGCACCGAGCACACCGGCGACATCGCCGGCAGCCGGATGCGCGAGGCGTTTCGGCAGCTGCGCCGCAACCCGGTGGCCATCCTCGGCGCCGCCCTCATCACGCTGTTCGTGGTGGTGGCCGTCTTCGCACCGTGGCTCGCCCCCCACAGCCCGACCGCCGGCGACCTGTCGCAGATCACGCTGTCGCACGTGCCCGGACCGTCCGCCGAGCACCCGCTGGGGCTCGACACCCAGGGCCGGGACGAGCTCTCCCGGATCATCTACGGCGCCCGGGCGTCGCTGCTCATCGGCGTCGTCTCGCTGAGCCTCGGCGCGCTCGTCGGGATGCTCATCGGCGCCCTCGCCGGCGGGCTCGGCGGCTGGGTCGACAGCCTGCTGATGCGGCTGATGGACATCATGCTGGCGGTGCCCGGCCTGCTGTTCGCCATCGCCGTCGCGGCCGTGCTCCAGCCCAGCCTGCGGTCGGTGATGATCGCCATCGCGGTGGTCAACGTGCCGGTGTTCGCCCGCCTGCTGCGCGCCTCGATGATCGGGCAGCGCCACAGCGACTACGTGCTGGCCGCCCGGTCCATCGGGGTCCGGCGCTGGCGGATCATCGTCGGGCACGTGCTGCCGAACTCGCTGGCCCCGGTCATCGTGCAGGGCACGCTGTCGCTCGCCACCGCCATCATCGACGCCGCCGGCCTGGCCTTCCTCGGCCTCGGCTCGGCCGACCCCAGCGTCCCGGAGTGGGGCCGGATGCTCGCCGACACCCAGCAGTACCTGCAGAGCGCGCCGCAGCTGGCGCTGTTCCCCGGCCTGGCCATCGTGGTCTCGGTGCTCGGCTTCAACCTGCTCGGCGACGCGCTGCGCGAGGCCCTCGACCCCAAGCTGCGGCGGTAGGCGTGGTGCTGCTGTCCGTGGAGGACCTCCACGTCACGTTCTCGCACCGCGGCCGGCGCGAGCTGCGCGCCGTCGACGGGGTCAGCTTCCAGGTCGAGCCCGGCGCGACGGTGGGCCTGGTCGGCGAGTCCGGCTGCGGCAAGTCGGTGACCTCGCTGGCCATCATGGGCCTGCTGCCGCCGCGCGGCGCCCACGTGAAGGGCGCGGTCCGGTTCGACGGCGAGGACCTGCTGCAGCTGCCCCCCGCCCAGCTGCGGGCGCTCCGCGGCCGCGAGCTGGCGATGGTGTTCCAGGACCCGCAGACCTCGCTCAACCCGGTCCTGACCATCGGCCGGCAGGTCACCGAGGTGCTCGAGCGGCACCGCGGGCTCCGCGGCGACGAGGCGAAGCGGGAGGCGGCCGCGCTGCTGGACCGGGTCGGCATCCCCGACGCCGGCCGCCGGCTCAAGGACTACCCGCACCAGCTCTCCGGCGGCATGCGGCAGCGCGTGATGATCGCGATCGCGCTGGCCTGCAAGCCGCGGCTGCTCATCGCCGACGAGCCGACCACCGCCCTCGACGTGACGATCCAGGCCCAGATCCTCGAGCTGCTCAAGGAGCTGGTCGCCGACACCGGCACCGCGCTCGTGATGATCACGCACGACCTCGGCGTCGTCGCCGGGCTGTGCGACGAGGTGCACGTCATGTACTCCGGCCGGATCGTGGAGTCGGCGGACCGCCGGGGGCTGTTCGGGGCGCCCCGGCACCCGTACACCACCGGGCTGCTGGCCTCGGTGCCGCGGCTGGACTCACCGCGGGGCGTGCCGCTGCGGCCGATCCCGGGCTCACCGCGCGACACCCTGGCCTGGGCCGAGGGCTGCGCCTTCGCGCCGCGCTGCACCCGCCGGGTGGAGGCGTGCACCACCACGGCGCCCGACCTGGTCGTGGACGCCGTCACCCGGCACCCGGTGCGCTGCTACAACCCCTGGCCCCCGGGCGGCGAGCCGGTCGCCACCAGCGAGCGGAAGAAGCGACTGACGTGAGCCTGCTGGAGGTGCGTGGCCTGGAGGTCCACTTCCCGATCCGCAAGGGCGTCCTGCTCGAGCGGCCGGTCGGCGCGGTCCGCGCGGTCGACGGCGTCGACCTCGACGTCGAGCGCGGCACCACCTTCGGGCTCGTGGGCGAGTCCGGCTGCGGCAAGTCGACCCTCGGGCGGGCCATCCTGCGGCTGGTCGAGCCGACGGCCGGCACCGTCCGCTTCGACGGCATCGACGTCGCGTCGCTGCGGCCCGAGCCACTGCGCCGGCTGCGGGCCCGCATGCAGATGGTGTTCCAGGACCCGCTGTCCAGCCTCGACCCCCGGCAGAACGTCGAGTCGATCCTGGTCGAGCCGCTCCGCACCCACCGGGTCGCGACCGGCAAAGACGCCCGCAGGCGGGCCCGCGAGCTGCTCGACGTGGTCGGGCTGCCGGCGGCCGCGGCGGCCCGCTACCCGCACGAGTTCAGCGGTGGCCAGCGCCAGCGGATCGGGATCGCCCGGGCGCTGGCGCTCAACCCGGAGCTGATCGTCGCGGACGAGCCGGTGTCCGCCCTCGACGTGTCGATCCAGGCGCAGGTCGTCAACCTGCTCGAGGAGCTGCAGAAGGAGTTCGGGCTGACCTACCTGGTCATCGCGCACGACCTGGCGGTGGTCCGGCACATCAGCGAGACGATCGGCGTGATGTATCTCGGCCGGATCGTGGAGCAGGCCCCGTCCGACGAGCTCTACGCGACGCCGCGGCACCCGTACACGATCGCGCTGATGTCGGCGGTGCCGATCCCGGACCCGGAGGTGGAGGACCGCCGGGAGCGGATCCTGCTCCGCGGCGACCTGCCGTCGCCGGCCAACCCGCCGTCGGGCTGCCGCTTCCACACCCGCTGCCCGTTCCGGCAGCCGACCCGCTGCCACGACGAGGACCCGGCGCTGCGCGAGCTCGGCCCCGGGCACGCGGTCGCCTGCCACTGGGCGGAGCAGGTCGCCACCGGTGAGATCCGCCCCCACCCCACCGCCGTCCCCAGCTGACCGCCGTACCCGCTTGCGTCATCAGAACTGGCCCCCGCGGTGAGCCCAGCAGTGATGACGCAAGCAGTCAGGCCCTGCGTTGCGTCATCACTTCTGGTCCAGCGCTGGGCTCAGAATTGATGACGCAACAGGAGAGCGGTCAGACGTTGAAGCCGAGGGCGCGCAGCTGCTCGCGGCCGTCGTCGGTGATCTTGTCGGGGCCCCACGGCGGCATCCAGACCCAGTTGATGCGCACGTCGTTGACGAGTGGCGCGAGGGCGCTGCGGGTCTGGTCCTCGATGACGTCGGTCAGCGGGCAGGCCGCCGACGTCAGCGTCATGTCGAGGGTCACGGTGATGTCGTCGTGCACCTGGGCGCCGTACACCAGGCCGAGGTCGACGACGTTGATGCCGAGCTCGGGGTCGACGACGTCCTTCATCGCCTCGAGCACGTCCTCGTCCGACGGCTTGGTCTTCGGCTCGTCCGCCACGGTCGGGGTCTCGTAGACGGCGTCCACGGTGGCCTCGCTGGTCACGTCGCTCATGACGCCTCCTTCTGCTTCGCCACGGCCTGTGCCGTCGCGTCCTTCCACGCCATCCAGCCCAGCAGCGCGCACTTGACGCGCGCCGGGTACTTCGAGACACCGGCGAACGCGATGCCGTCCTCGAGGACGTCCTCGTCGGGCTCGAGTTTGCCCTTGCTCTGCATCAGCTCGAGGAACGCCTCGTGCGCCACCAGCGCGTCGTCGACCTTGCGGCCGATGACCAGGTCGGTCATCACGCTCGTCGCGGCCTGGCTGATCGAGCAGCCCTGCCCGTCGTAGGACACGTCCTCGACGATGCCGTCCAGCACCCGGACCCTGACCGTGACCTCGTCGCCGCAGGTCGGGTTGACGTGGTGCACCTCGACGTCGAACGGGTCGCGCAGGCCCTTGTGGTGCGGGTTGCGGTAGTGGTCCAGGATGATCTCCTGGTACATCGACTCGCTCACGCCGCTCCCCAGAACCGCTGCACCTGGACGATCCCGTCCAGCAGGGCGTCGATGTCGGCCTCGGTGTTGTAGAGGTACGACGAGGCGCGGGCCGTCGCGGGCACGCCGTACCGGCGGCAGACCGGCGCCGCGCAGTGGTGGCCGACCCGGACGGCGATGCCGAGGTCGTCGAGCGACTGGCCGACGTCGTGCGGGTGCACCCCGTCGACGACGAACGACACCGCGCTCCCCCGCGCCTCGGTGCTGTCCGGGCCGAGCACGCTGACACCCGGCAGCTCCCGGATGCCGTCCAGCAGCCGGGCGGTCAGGACCACCTCGTGCGCCTTGATGGCGTCCAGGCCGACCGCGCCGAGGTAGTCGCAGGCCGCGGCCAGCGCGACCGCCTGGCTGATGACCGGCGTGCCGGCCTCGAAGCGCTCGGGCGCCTTCGCGTACGTCGAGCCGGTCATCTGGACCACCTCGATCATCGAGCCGCCGCCCATGAACGGCGGCAGCGCGTTGAGCAGCTCGCCCCGGCCCCACAGCACGCCGACCCCCGAGGGCGCCAGCATCTTGTGGCCGGTGAAGGCGAACAGGTCCACGCCGAGCGCGGCCACGTCGACCGGCTGGTGCGGCACCGACTGGGCGCCGTCCACCAGCGTCAGCGCGCCGACCTGCTTGGCGCGGGCCACCAGCGCCGGCACGTCGTTCTCGGTCCCGAGGATGTTGGAGACCTGGGTGAAGGCGAGCAGCTTGGTGCGCTCGTTGACGATCTGGTCGAGGTTCGTGAGGTCGAGCCGGCCCTCGTCGGTCAGGCCCAGCCAGCGCAGCGTGGCGCCGGTGCGCTCCGCGAGCATCTGCCACGGCACGAGGTTGGAGTGGTGCTCCATCTCGGTGACCGCGATCTCGTCACCGGGACCGAGCGGCACCGGCGAGCCCGGGTTGCCCAGCGCGTAGGCGACCAGGTTGATGGCCTCGGTGACGTTCTTGGTGAACACCACGTCGTCGTGCTGCGCGCCGATGAACCGGGCGACCGTGGAGCGGGCCGCCTCGTAGGCGTCGGTGGCCTCCTGCGAGAGCGTGTGCACGCCGCGGTGCACGTTGCTGTAGTGCTGCTCGACGAACTCCCGCTCGGCCTCCAGCACCTGCCGCGGCTTGTGCGAGGAGGAGGCGTTGTCGAGGTAGACGAGCGGCTTGCCGTGCACCTCGCGCGCGAGCACGGGGAAGTCCTTGCGGACCGCCTCGACGTCGAAGGCCAGGGTGGAGGTCATCAGACGGCCACGCCCACGTACTTCTCGTAGCCGTTCGCCTCGAGCTCGTCGGCGAGCTCCTTGCCGCCCTCGTCGACGATCCGGCCCTTGACGAAGACGTGCACGAAGTCGGGCTCGATGTAGCGCAGGATCCGGGTGTAGTGGGTGATCAGCAGGGTGCCGGTCTCGCCCGACGCCCGGACCCGGTTGACGCCCTCGGACACCACGCGCAGCGCGTCGACGTCGAGGCCGGAGTCGGTCTCGTCGAGGATCGCGATCCGGGGCTTGAGGAGCTCGAGCTGCAGGATCTCGTGGCGCTTCTTCTCGCCGCCGGAGAAGCCCTCGTTGACGTTGCGGGTGGCGAACGCCGGGTCCATCTCCAGGGCGGCCATCGCGGCCTTCTGCTCCTTCACCCAGTGCCGCAGCGCCGGGGCCTCGCCGCGGATCGCCGTGGCGGCGCTGCGCAGGAAGTTGGAGACCGTCACGCCGGGGACCTCGACCGGGTACTGCATGGCCAGGAACATGCCGGCCCGGGCGCGCTCGTCGACGCTCATCGCGAGGACGTCCTCGCCGTCGAGCGTGACGGTGCCGGAGGTGATGGTGTACTTCGGGTGGCCGGCGAGGGAGTACGCCAGCGTCGACTTGCCGGAGCCGTTGGGGCCCATGATCGCGTGCGTCTCACCGGCCTTGATGGTGAGGTTGACGCCGGCGAGGATCTGCTTGTCCTCCACGGACACGTGCAGGTCGCGGATCTCCAGGGTGGCCATTACTTCTCCAGCTTCACGAGGACGTCGTCGCCCTCGACGGTGACGGGGTAGGTCGCGACCGGCTTGGTCGCGGGCAGGCCGGTGGGGGCGCCGGTCCGCAGGTCGAAGCGCGAGCCGTGCAGCCAGCACTCGACGCTGCAGTCCTCGACGTCGCCCTCGGACAGCGAGACGTCGGCGTGCGAGCAGATGTCGCTGATCGCGAAGATCTCGCCGCAGCTGCGGGCCACGCAGATCGGGACGCCGTCGAGCACGACCCGGATCGCGCCCTCTTCCGGCAGGTCGGACAGCGAGCAGGCGCGCATCACGCCTCACCGCCCTGCGACAGCTCGCGCTCGACCGCGGCGAGCAGCCGCTCCTCGAAGGACGGCACCCCGATCTGCTGGAGCACCTCGGCGAAGAAGCCGAGCACCACGATGCGGCGGGCCTCGTCCGGGGTGATGCCGCGGGACTGCAGGTAGAACAGCTGGTCGTCGTCGAAGCGCCCGGTGGCCGAGGCGTGACCGGCGCCGGCGATCTCGCCGGTCTCGATCTCGAGGTTCGGCACCGAGTCGGCGCGCGCCGAGTCGGTCAGCAGCAGGTTGCGGTTGAGCTCGTAGGTGTCGGTGCCGTTCGCCGCGGCCCGGATCAGCACGTCGCCGATCCACACCGAGTGCGCGCCCTCACCCTGTACGGC
>JAOPVD010000147.1 GCA_025966295.1 Frankiales bacterium
GGGAGCGGGTACGCCGGGCGGGACCGGGCGGACGAGCACGTACAGCGTCAGGACCGCGAGGTAGGCGACGGCCAGCAGCACGGTGCTCCGACGGAAGGGGCCCAGGTGGGCGGGGACCATCAGCTGATCCCGCTCGGTTCAGCGGTGTCGAGCTGAGGCGGCAGGTGCAGGCCCTGCTGGCGCAGCGCCGCGGCGATCCGGCTGCGGAGCTGGCGCCCCACCTCGAACTGCTTGCCCGGCAGGGTGCGGGCGACGACCCGGATGTTGAGCTGGTCGACCTCCAGGCTCTCGACGCCCATGACGGTGGGGGCGTCCAGCAGCAGCGGGTGCAGGTCCGGGTCCTCGTAGGCCTCCCGGCCCACCTCGGCAAGGGCGTCGATGACCGCGCCGACGTCGGCGCCCGCCGGCACCGGCACGTCGATGACCGCACGCGCCCAGTCCCGCGACAGGTTGGTGACCTGCAGGATCTGCCCGTTCGGGGTGATGACCACCTCGCCGTCGACGGTCCGGATCTGGGTGACCCGCAGGGTCACGTCCTCCACCGTGCCGGTCGTCGGCGCGATGCCGGCGCCCAGGCTCAGCCGGACGATGTCGCCGTAGCCGTACTGCCGCTCGGCCACCACGAAGAACCCGGCCAGGACGTCCTGCACCACCCGCTGGGCGCCGAAGCCGAGGGCCACGCCGAGCACCGTCGCGGGCGCCACCAGCGCCGTCACCGGCACACCCAGCCGACTGAGCACCAGCACCGCCGTGATCGTGTAGAGCAGCACCAGGGCGACGTAGGTGAGGACCTGCGCCACCGCGTGCCGGTGCTTGGAGGCCTCCGACCGGACCAGCGCGTCCGAGTCGGCGGCGGCCTGGTCGATGCGGCCGGTGATGCGGTCGCCGAGCCAGGTGATGACGCGGCTGAGCAGCAGGGCACCGAGGACGAGCAGCACGATCTCGAGCCCGTTGCCGCGGACCCAGCCGCTGAAGTCGGTCAGGGGGGCGATAGCGACGATCACGCAGTGATTGTTCACCCACGCCCCGGACGCAACCGCTCCGGGCGTTCTGTCGAGGCGAGGAGGGGTAGTGCGAGCACCGGCGTGCAGGGACGGGCGCCCCGACCCGTCCACCGGTTGAGGGACCCGTGATGACCGCTTCGACACCAGACGACACCGCCGCGCAGCAGGGCTCCGCGCAGGCCGTGGAGGACCCGGAGGCGGTGCTCCGGACCCTCGCCGCCAGCGTCGCCCTGCTCCCGCAGAGCCCCCGGCAGGAGGGCGACCCGGAGATGCCGGAGGGCGCGATCGCGCTGCCGGTCATCGAGCAGGACGGCAGGCAGTTCATCCCCGTGTTCACCTCCGAGGACGCCCTGCAGGCAGCGGGTGCGGACCTCGACAGCGCGCTGCGGATCCCGATCGCGGAGCTGGCGGCCAGCTGGCCGTCGGACGACTTGTGGCTCGCGGTGAACCCGTCATCGGAGCAGGGCCTCGCGCTACCGCCCGACCTGGTGCGGGCGCTGCCCGTCTTCGCCGGCGCCGGCGGCGTGAGCATGGGCGGCGCCGGCGACGCCGGGACCGCGCCGACCGGGTCCGACCAGCCCCCGCCGTAGGGGGGCTCCAACCTCGCGGGTACGCCGTCGCCCCTGCGGGAGCGGCCGGGGGTGCGGGTCGGGCCAGCCGGGGCACGGGCCCGGCATGGAGATCCTCACCGGACCAGGCGTGCCGGTCTACAGCTGGGCGCCGGCGCTGGAGGAGGGCGCCCGCACGCAGGCCCGCCACTGCGCCGGCCTGCCGGTGACGCACCACCACGTCGCCGTGATGGCGGACGGCCACCAGGGCTACGGCGTCCCGATCGGTGCGGTGCTGCCGCTGCGCGACGCGATCAGCCCGTACGCCGTCGGCAACGACATCGGCTGCGGGATGGCGCTGGTACCGACCACGCTGGGGGCCGACGACCTGCTCGCCCCGCTCCCCCGGGCCTCCGGGGCGCGCGGCCCGGAGGCGCGCGACGACGTCATGACCGCGGTCGCCACCACCATCCCCTCGGGCACCGGCACCCGCACGCCGACTGAGGCCCCGGACGTCGACGCCCTCATCGGCCAGGCCTGGGACGCGCTCGTGGAGGCAGCCCGGCTGAGCGGGCTGCCGCTGTCGACGAGCCAGACCCCGGTGGCGGCCGCCGGGCGGCCGCTCGACCGGAACGCCTTCCACACCCGGGCCCGCGCGCAGGCCGGCACGCTGGGGTCCGGCAACCACTTCATCGAGCTGCTCCGCGGCGACGACGGCACCGTGGCGGTGATGCTGCACTCGGGTTCGCGCGGTGCCGGCGCGCAGATCTGCAACAACTTCCACCGGATGGCGCTCAAGCACTGCGCCGCCGCCGGCGTCACCCTGCCGGACCCGGGCCTGGCCTGGCTGCCGCTGGTCGACAGCGACGCCGGCGACCGGGACTGGGCGGCGGTGGGACGTGCGTACGTCCGGGCGCTCAAGGCGGCGCTCGAGTACGCCCGGCTCAACCGGGACCGGATGCTGCGCGACGTCGGCACGATCCTCGAGCAGCGCTTCCCGGCGGTGATGCGCTTCGACGACATGGTGAACATCCACCACAACGACGCGACCCTCGAGGAGCACTACGGCGCCCAGGTGTGGGTGCACCGCAAGGGGGCGGTCAAGGCCGCGGTCGGCACCGACACGATCATCCCCGGCTCGATGGCGACCGGCTCCTACCAGGGTCGCGGGCTCGGCAACCGGGAGGCGTTCGAGTCGTGCAGCCACGGCGCGGGCCGCCGGATGAGCCGCGGCCAGGCCCGCCGCACGCTCGACCACGACGAGCAGCTGCGGCTGCTGTCCCGGGTCGGCAGCAAGGTCTTCGCCGCCTCGGTGGACGCCGTGCTGGACGAGATGGGCGGCGCGTACAAGGATCTCGACGAGGTGATGCGCGCGCAGGCCGACCTGGTCGAGCCGGTACGGCGCTTCAGCCCGGTCGCGACGTACAAGGGCGCGGACGTGCGCGGTCGGCGCCGCCGGCGCTGAGCCCGCGCGGGGTGGTCTGTGTCGGCCCGGCAGCCGCCTCTCGGCGAGTGGCCGCTCGTAGCGGCAAGGGGTGAGCCCGGGGGCATGAACCGGACCGACAGTAAGGACAACGCCTGCCGGCTCGGGGCATTCCCGGTCAGGCGCCCGCCCTACGGGCGGCCAGCCGGGCCCGTTGCGGCTCGACGACGTACCGGGGGTCCTTGGTGGACGCCACCCCGGCGGCGAACACCCCGAACCGCTGGAACGCGCTGCCCGCCAGCAGGGCCGCACCGGACGCGGCCGCGACCGCCCGGCTGCGCCGCGCGCCCAGGACGGTGCCGGCCAGGCCCGCGGCGGTGAGCAGCTCGGAGGCCTGCCGCAGCCGGTGCGCGGTGCCGGTCCGGTAGGCCTCGCCGACCAGCCCGAGCCCCTGCTCGAGCCGCCGGGAGGCGACCAGCTCCTGGAGGGCGCCGTAGGTCGCCAGCCAGCGGGCCGGCCCGGCCTCCTCCCGCGGCACCAGTGCCATCGCCAGGCCGCCGGCGCTGGCCGCCGCCGAGCCGGTGAACACGTACGGCAGCTCCCGGCGGGCCTCGTGCCAGGCCGGCGCTGCGGTCTGCGAGAGCAGCACCGCGGTGTACGACGCGACGGCCGGCGCGAGGGC
>JAOPVD010000171.1 GCA_025966295.1 Frankiales bacterium
CTCGGGCGTGGCCCTGCCGTGCTTGGCCAGCAGCCGCTTGTCCAGGGAGCCGGCGTTGACACCGATCCGGATCGGGGTACCCGCGTCCTTGGCCGCCTTGGCGACGTCGCCGACCTTGCCGTCGAACTCGCGGATGTTGCCCGGGTTGACGCGGACGGCTGCGCAGCCCGCGTCGATGGCGGCGAAGATGTACTTGCTCTGGAAGTGGATGTCGGCGATCACCGGGATCTGCGAGTGCCGCACCACCTCGGCCAGCGCGTCGGCGTCGACCGGGTCCGGGACGGCGACCCGGACGATCTGGCAGCCGGTCGCGGTGAGGGCGGCGATCTGCTGCAGGGTGGCGTTGACGTCCGCGGTGACCGTGGTCGTCATGGACTGCACCGAGATCGGGGCGCCGCCGCCGACGAGCACGCCGCCGACGTCGAGCTGTTTGGTGGGGCGCCGCTCCGCCAACCGCTGCGGCACCGCGGGCAGGCCGAGCGAGACTGTCACTGGCTGATCCTGATCGGGTTGACGATGTCGGCGCCGAGCAGCCAGACCGTGAAGCCGGCGAACAGCACCACGACGGCCATCGTGACGGGCATGAGCTTGTTGTAGTCGACCCGTTGGATCTCGCCGACGTAGCCGCGGGCCCGCCGGATCCGGTCGCGCGCCTTCTCGAACCACACCACCGCGATGTGGCCGCCGTCGAGCGGCAGCAGCGGCAGCAGGTTGAAGATGCCGACGAACAGGTTCAGGCCGGCGACGATGAGCACGAACGAGGCGATCTTGTCGCCGGGCGGCATCTTGGCGGCCGCGATCTCGCCGCTCACCCGGCTGACGCCCACCACGCCCACGAAGCCCGCCGGGTCGCGGTTCGGGCCGTAGACCTCGGTGATGGTGCCCAGCTTCTTGCTGAACGTGTCGATGGTGCCGGTGACCAGCATCCCGATGGTGGAGGCGGTGTTCTGCACGGTGCCGACCGGGCCGGAGCGCTCGGTGACGAAGTGCTGCTGCACCGAGACGCCGATGGCGCCGACGGCCTGGGTGGCACCGGGCCGGGTGACGGCGGCCGGCACCACCCGCACCGCCTGCTCCCGGCCGGCCCGCCGGATCGTGAGGGTGACGGCCTGGCCGGGCTTGGCCTTCACCGCGTCGATGAGGGCCGCGCTGGACGAGACCGTCCTGCCGTCGACCGCCAGCACCTCGTCCGAGGCCTTGAGGCCAGCCGTGACCGCCGGGGCCAGCCGCGCGTCGGGCGCGCCGCAGCTGGCGAGCGGGTCGTTGGCCACGCAGTTGCTGATCGCGGCCAGGATCGGCGCGGTCTCCTTGGGCGTGCCGTAGAACGCCGTGGTGAGCAGCACCAGGACGATGCAGATGATGAAGTGCACGGTCGACCCGGCGGCCAGCACCACGGTCTTGCGCCGGGCGGGCTGCTTGTAGAACGCCCGGTCCTCGTCGCCCGGCTCGATCTCCTCCAGCGGCGTCATCCCGACGATCTTCACGAAGCCGCCGGCGGGGATGGCCTTGATGCCGTACTCGGTCTCGCCCTCGCGGCGCGACCACAGCGTCGGGCCGAAGCCGACGAAGAACTGCGTCGCCTTCATGCCGTACCGGCGCGCGGTGAAGAAGTGGCCCGCCTCGTGCAGCATCACCGACACCAGGAGGGCGACGACGAACGCGAGGATGCCGACAACGGTCACGTGGGGTCCTTCTGGGTCAGCTCGGACGCGCGGCTGCGCGCCCACTTCTCTACGTCCAACACCTCGACCAGGGTCGGGCGTTCCCTGAGCGGATGTTCGGCGACGACCTGGGCGACGGTGTCGACGATGGCCGCGAAGTCGAGCCGGCCGTCGAGGAAGGCCTGGACGCACACCTCGTTCGCGGCGTTGAGCGCGGCCGGCGCCGTACCGCCGGTGGTGCCGGCGCGGCGGCACAGCGCGACCGCCCCGAACACCGCCTCGTCGAGCGGCTCGAAGGTCCAGCTGGCGGGCTGCGTCCAGTCGACCGGCGCGGCCGCGCCCGCGACCCGCTCCGGCCAGCCCAGGCCGAGCGCGATCGGCAGCCGCATGTCGGGCGGGCTGGCCTGCGCGAGCGTCGAGCCGTCGATGAACTCCACCATCGAGTGCACCACCGACTGCGGGTGCACGACGACGTCGATCCGGTCGTACGGCACGTCGAACAGCAGCTGCGCCTCGATGAGCTCCAGGCCCTTGTTGACGAGCGTCGCGCTGTTGATCGTGACGACCGGGCCCATGTCCCAGGTCGGGTGCGCCAGCGCCTGCGCGGGGGTGATGCCGCGCAGGTCGGTGCGGCCGCGGAAGGGCCCGCCGCTGGCGGTGAGCACCAGCTTGGCGACCTCGCCGCGGGCGCCGCCGCGCAGGCACTGGGCCAGCGCGGAGTGCTCGGAGTCGACCGGCACGATCTGGTCCCGGTACGGCGTCACGAGCGGGCCGCCCGCGACGAGCGACTCCTTGTTCGCCAGCGCCAGCGTGCGGCCGGCCTCGAGCGCGGCCAGCGTGGGCGCCAGCCCGACCGAGCCGGTCATGGCGTTGAGGACGACGTCACAGGGCCAGGCGGCGAGCTCGGTGAGCGCGTCCGGCCCGGCCAGGATCTTCGGTACGGCGAACTGCCCCGCGCTGAAGCCCCGCGCCTGGGCCGCGGCGTAGAACGCCAGCTGGAGGTCCTGGGCCGCGGTGGCCTGCGCCACCGCCACCACCTCGACGCCGAGCTCGAGCGCCTGCCGGGCGAGCAGGTCGACCCGGCCGCCGCCGGCGCCGATCCCGACCACCCGGAACCGGTCGGGGGCGGCCCGCACGACGTCGATCGCCTGGGTACCGACCGAACCGGTCGACCCCAGCAGCACGACGTCGCGGGTGCTCATGCGCTCCATTCTCGCAGCCCGGACGGCCGCCGAGGGCGCGGCCGGCCGAGGGCTACTCCAGCGCCGCGAGCTGCCCGCAGGCCCCGGCGATCTCGCGGCCGCGGGTGTCGCGCACGGTGGCGTTGACGCCGCCCTCGCGCAACCGCCGTACGAACTCCTCCTCGACCGGCTTGGGCGAGGCGTCCCAGTCCGACCCGGGGGTGGGGTTGAGCGGGATCAGGTTGACGTGCACGAGCTTGCCCTTGAGGCGCTTGGCGAGCAGGTCGGCGCGCCACGGCTGGTCGTTGACGCCCTTGATGAGGGCGTACTCGATCGACAGCCGCCGGCCGGTGGTGCGGACGTAGCCGAAGGCGGCCTCCAGCACCTCCTTGACCGGCCAGCGGGTGTTGACCGGCACCAGGGTGTTGCGCAGCTCGTCGTCGGGGGCGTGCAGCGACAGCGCGAGGGTGACCTGCAGGCCCTCCGCGGTGAGCTTGCGGATGGCCGGGACCAGGCCGACGGTCGAGAGCACGATGTTGCGCTGCGACATCCCCAGGCCGGCCGGGGCCGGCTCGACGAGCCGGCGCAGCGCCGCCACCACCCGGTTGTAGTTGGCCAGCGGCTCGCCCATCCCCATGAACACGACGTTGGAGACGCCCCGGAAGCCGCGGGCCAGATCATCGGCGTTGGCCCGCACCACCTGGTCGACGATCTCCGCCGTCGACAGGTTGCGGGTCAGCCCGCCCTGCCCGGTGGCGCAGAACGGGCAGGCCATGCCGCAACCCGCCTGGCTGCTGATGCAGACGGTGGTGCGCTCCTTGTAGCGCATCGTGACCGACTCGACGAGGGTGCTGTCGTGGCCGCGCCACAGCGACTTGATGGTCGCGCCGGCGTCGCAGTCGACGTCCCGCACCCGCGTCCACAGCTCGGGCAGCAGCGGCGCCAGCCGCTCGCGCAGGACCGGCGACAGGTCGGTCATCTGCTCGCTGCCGTGCCCCGCGAAGTAGTGCCGGGCGAGCTGCTCGGCCCGGAAGCCCTTCTCCCCCAGCGCGACGACCGCCTCGCGGCGCGCGGCGGGGTCGAGGTCGGCCAGGTGCTGCGGCGGCAGACCGCGCTTGGGCGCGTCGAACACGAGCGGGAGGGAGGTCACGAGGTTCTTTCCGATGGAAGCCTGGACTCCCAGGGTACGGCGCCCGGCCGTCAGGGCAGCGGCACGAAGGCGGTGAGCAGCAGCCAGGCGATGGGCGCGGTCGGCAGCAGCGAGTCCAGCCGGTCCATCAGCCCGCCGTGGCCGGGCAGCAGCGTGCCCATGTCCTTGATGCCGATGTCGCGCTTGACCATCGACTCGCCCAGGTCGCCCAGGGTGGCGCTGGCGACGACCGCCAGGCCGAAGACGACCCCGAGCAGCGGGGAGACCCCGAACAGCGCCCAGAAGAAGATCGCGCCGGCCGCCGCGCAGGCCAGCGCCGAGCCGGCGAAGCCCTCCCAGGACTTCTTCGGCGACACCGACGGCGCCATCGGGTGCTTGCCGAACAGCACGCCGGCGACGTAGCCCCCGACGTCGCTGCAGACCACCGTCGCCACGAACGCGGTGATCCGCCGCGGGCCGTCGTCCGGGACCGTCAGCAGCGCCGCGAAGCCCATGAGGAAGGGCACGTAGGCGGCCGTGAACACGCCGGCGGTGACGTCGCGGAGCAGCCCCCTGACCGGGTCGGCGAGGCGCCAGGCCAGCAGCCCCAGCACGGTGAGCGCCAGGGCCAGGAACAGCGCGGTGGAGCCGTAGCGGTAGGCCACCACCACCATCGCCGCGCCGCCCACCTGCAGCGGCAGCAGCGACGGCTGCGCGCCCAGGGTGCGCAGCGCCCGGACGATCTCGCTGGTGCCGAGCGCGGCCGCCCCGACCAGCACCGCGACGAACGTCCAGCGGTACGGCGAGTAGACGGACGCCAGGATCAGGCCGCCCAGCGAGAGCCCCACGGCGATCGCCGCGGGGAGGTTCCGGCCGGCCCGACCCGGCGTCCGCGGCGGGTCTGTCACAGCGCTCGCCATCAGACCTCGAGCAGCTCGGCTTCCTTGTGCTTGAGCAGCTCGTCGACGCGGTTGACGTACTGCGTGGTCACCTTGTCGAGCTCCTTCTCGGCCCGGTTGACCTCGTCCTCACCGGTCTCGCCGTCCTTGACGAGGCGGTCCAGCTCGTCCTTGGCCTTACGGCGGATGTTGCGGATCGAGACCTTTGCGTCCTCCGCCTTGTGGCGGGCGACCTTGATGAACTCCTTGCGGCGCTCCTCGGTCAGCTGCGGGAACGAGATCCGGATGATGGTGCCGTCGTTCGTCGGGTTGACGCCGAGGTCGGAGTCGCGGATCGCCCGCTCGATGAGCCCCAGCGAGCTCTTGTCGTACGGCGTGATGATGGCCATCCGCGGCTCCGGCACCGTGAGCGACGCCAGCTGGATGATCGGGGTCATCGCGCCGTAGTAGTCCACGACGATCTTCTGGAACATCTGCGGCGCGGCCCGGCCGGTGCGGATGCCGCCGAAGTCGTCCTGCGCGACGGTGACGGCCTTGTCCATCCGCTCCTCGGCGTTGAACAGGGTCTCGTCGATCATGC
>JAOPVD010000183.1 GCA_025966295.1 Frankiales bacterium
CGAGCGCAGCGACCTCGCCCTTGGCGTCGACGGTGATCTTCTGGCTCAGGTCGCCCCGGGCGACGGCGGTCGCGACCTGGGCGATGTTGCGGACCTGGCTGGTCAGGTTGCCGGCCATCGAGTTGACGGAGTCCGTCAGGTCGCGCCAGACGCCCGAGACCCCGCGGACCTGCGCCTGTCCGCCGAGCTTGCCCTCGGTACCCACCTCGCGGGCGACGCGGGTGACCTCGTCGGCGAAGGACGAGAGCTGGTCGACCATGGTGTTGACGGTGGTGCCGATGCGCAGGAACTCGCCCTTGACGGGCTGACCGGCGATCTCCAGCGCCATCTGCTGGGACAGGTCTCCCTCAGCGACGGCCGCGATGACGCGCGCGACCTCCGTGGTCGGCCGGACCAGGTCGTCGATGAGCGAGTTGACCGCGGCGGCGCCGACGCCCCAGTCGCCGTCCGCACCTACCTCGTCGAGGCGCTCGGTCATGCGGCCCTCGCGCCCGATGACGCGGCTGGCCCGCACGAGCTCCCGCGTGCGCCGCTCGTTGAGCGCCGCCAACGCGTTGATCCTGTCAACGACCTGGCTCATCACGCCCGTCTGCGGCTCCAGGCGGACGCTGAAGTCTCCGGCGCACAGGGCGTTGAGGGCGACGAGCAGCTGGGCCGCGGCGGCCGCCTGCGGGTCCTGGACCGGCTTGCTCTGACGAGGCGCCTTCGCGGGGGGGCCGGCGGCGTCAACGGCGTCGAGGGGCATGGCTTCCTCTCAGAGGGATGCCGGAAGGCAAGGCGACCAGAGGGCAGGACCGACATTCAACACTGCTGGTCCCAGGGAACGCACCGCCGCCGGGCGGCGTTGCACAGGTTCACCAACCGCAGCTGCCCTGATCAGCCGATCTTCACCAGATCGATGACGAAGGCGAGCGTGCCGCCGGGCACCGGACCGCGGTCGCCGTAGCCGTCCGCGGGCGGGATGACCACCAGGCGCCGGCCGCCCGGCTGCATGCCCAGGACGCCCTTGCTGAAGCCCGGGATGACCCCGCTGCCGACCGAGAACTGGTAGGTCGCGGCCGCGCTCTCCTTCCAGGTGGAGTCGAACTCCGCCCCGGTCTTGTAGTCGACGCCGAGGTACCTGACCTCGACCGCGGAGCCGTCCGCGGCCGCCTCGCCGGTGCCACACACGATGTCGGTGACCGTGGTCACGGTGGGCGGCGGCGCGCTCGGCACGGTGTAGACGGGCTTGGTGGCGAGGTCCTTGGTGCCGGAGCCGCTCGGGGTGCAGCTCGCGCTGGCCGTCGGGCTCGGGCTGGGGCTGCCACCGGCAGCGACCTTGGCGGTGGGCTTGTCACTCGACCCGCAGGCCGTGAGGGCGCTCGTCAGGGCGAGCGCGACCACGAGGGTGCGCATCATGGGGGTGTCAGGCTCCGAGGATCGTGCCGAGGCGCTCGGCGGTGAGGCGCTTGAAGGTGCGCCGGGTGCGGGTGCGGTCCAGGACCGCGGCTTCCAGGGAAGCGGGAGCGATGGTACGGGCCTCGGCGCCGTCACCGGCGGCACCGAGCGCCTTCACGGCGAGCCGGACGGCGTCCTCGAGGGAGGCGTCCGCGGCGAAGGCGTCCTTGACGGCCGCGCTGATGGGCTCGGAGTTGCCGCCCATGACGACGTAGCCGTGCTCCTCGGCCACCGACCCGTCGTAGGTGAGCCGGTAGAGCTGGTCGTCGGCCGGCGCGTCGCCGACCTCCGCGACAGTGAGCTCGACCTCGTACGGCTTGCCGGACTCGGTGAAGATCGTCCCGAGGGTCTGGGCGTAGGCGTTCGCCAGGCCGCGGCTGGTGACGTCGCTGCGGTCGTACTGGTAGCCGCGCAGGTCGGCGTACCGGACGCCGGCGAGCCGCAGGTTCTCGAACTCGTTGTACTTGCCGACCGCCGCGAAGGCGATCCGGTCGTAGATCTCGCTGATCTTGTGGAGCGCCTTGGAGGGGTTCTCCCCACAGAACAGGACCCCGTCCGCATAGACCATGACCAGCACCGCGCGGCCGCGCGCGATGCCCTTGCGGGCGTAGTCGCTCTTGTCCCGCATGATCTGCTCGGGGCTGACGTAGAACGGCGTCGTCACTGCTTCTCCCTGGTACGGCGGGTCGGTGGGCTCAGCCGCCGGGGCGGGTCATGCGCTCGGCCACGATGGCCTCCACCACGGCCCCGACCTCTTCCTCCGGGACCCGGCGCAGGCCGTCGGCGGTCACGGACATGACGATCGGGAAGATGCGGCGCGCCAGGTCCGGGCCGCCGGTCGCCGAGTCGTCGTCGGCGGCGTCGTAGAGGGCGTCGACGGCGAGCCGGACCGCGTCCAGCTCGCTGGCGTCCTCGCGGAACTGCTTCTTGAGCGCGCCGCGGGCGAACATCGAGCCACTGCCCACGCTGTGGAAGCTGTGCTCCTCGTAGCGGCCGCCGGTGACGTCGTAGCTGAAGATGCGGCCCTCGCGGCGCTCCAGGTCGTAGCCCGCGAACAACGGCACCACCGCGAGGCCCTGCATGGCCATCGCGAGGTTGCCGCGGATCATCGCCGACAGCCGGTTGGCCTTGCCCTCCAGCGACAGCGTCGAGCCCTCGAGCTTCTCGTAGTGCTCGAGCTCGACCTGGAACAGCCGGACCATCTCGATGGCGAGCCCGGCGGTGCCGGCGATGCCGACGCAGGAGAACTCGTCGGCCGGGAAGACCTTCTCGATGTCGCGCTGGGCGATGATGTTGCCCATCGTCGCGCGCCGGTCGCCGGCCATCACCACGCCGGAGGTGTGGGTCACCGCCACGATGGTGGTGCCGTGCGGTGCCTCCACGGTGCTGCCCTCCGGGAGCCTCATCCGGGACGGGAGCAGGTCCGGCGCCGCAGCCCCGAGGAAGTCGCTGAAGCTGCTGGTCCCCGGCGCGGTGAAGTGCGCCGGCAGACGGCCGTGGAGAGTCACTCGCCGCCCTTTTGGACGTACGAGCGGACGAACTCCTCGGCGTTGCTCTCGAGCACCTCGTCGATCTCGTCCAGCAGGTCGTCGACGTCGTTGGTGAGCTCCTCGACGCGCTCGTGGACGTCGGTCGGGGTCTGGTCGACCGTCTCGTCGACCCCCTCCGAGCCCTTGCTGGCGCGCTCCTGCCCGCCGCTGTCCCTGGTCGCCATGGCCCACTCCCTCGTTCGCGTCTGCCGAACCTACGTCACGCCGCTCCGCGGCAGGAGCAGGTGGACGTGTCGCGGTGGAGCAGGGATCGTCGAGGCCGTGGCGAAACACTCCGCCGTGCGCCTCCTCCGTCCCGCCCTTGCCGCTGCGCTCGCCGTCGGCGTCGCCGTACCCGTGCTGTCGGAGGCGAGCCCGGTGCCCGACCCGACGGTGGCCGAGCAGCGCGACACCGAGGCGGTCGTGCTGCGCGGCAGCGACCTGCCCGGCTGGGCGGTGCCGGGCAACGTCACCGCGAAGCTCCCGCTCACCGACCTGTCCTGCGTGAGCGCCACCACCGCGGGGTGCCCGCACAACCACTACGCCACCCCGGAGCTCGACACCGCGAAGCTGGCCGCGCCGACCGGCCCCGACGTCCGCCGGATCACCGGCTGGCGGTGGGACGGCAGGCGCTTCGCGGAGGTGCCGTTCCAGGTCGACGAGGTCTTCACCCGCTACCTCGACAACAGCGCGAGCGGGTTCGCGATCTACAGCGGCCAGGACCAGCACACCACCTACGCGTTCGACCGCGAGGGTTTCCGGTGGACCAAGGGCACCTGCGTGGCGCAGCCCGACTCCCCCGTCGCGACCGACCCGGTGCAGGGGCTCGACACCGACGACGAGCTGGCCTTCATGGCGGCCGACACCGCCGGCGCGGCGCCGGCCGGCGCGGCCCTGCCCAAGGGCGTCACCAGGAGCCAGCGGCTGACGGTCACCGACCCGCTGACCCGGCGGCAGAGCTACCTGTACGTGATGCTCGGACGGACGCCGGCCGCCAAGCCCTACGTCAGCTACCGCCGGGACGCGACCGCCGACCGGTTCGCGCTGAGCCAGTCGTCCTACAGCGACTACGGCAACGCGGCGGTCGGCCCGTACTGCGATGCGAGGGGCAAGGTCGTCGGCACCGGCCGGCGGCGGCCGGTGGACACCGCCAGCGTCTCCACCGACCGCTACCGCTACCGCTACGACGGCCGCTGGCTGATGACCGACATCCGGATCAGCCCGGACAAGGGCCGGAGCTACGGGCCCGACCTGGTCGACCGCTGGAAGGCCCGGGCCTTCCAGCAGGACAGCGCCTCCGAGACCCCGTGCTGCGGCTACGAGGAGGAGGACACCAACTGGGGCGGCAGCTCGACGCTGCTGGGCGAGCGGGTCGGCCCGGTCCGGGCGATCCGTGAGACCTGGGGCGCCGACTCCGGCACCAACGTGGTGCGCCGTGAGACGTTCTACCGCGGCGAGATGACGATGAAGACCTGGCTGCGGGTGCACGTCATCCCGCCGCTGGACGGCATCTACGCGCAGTGGGACTTCAACGCCGGCCGCATGACGACCTACCGCAACTCGCTGCACCCGGAGGGCTTCCCGGTCGACGGCCGCAACGACGAGGCGTTCGGCAACCTCGACGACCCGTGCAACCCCAAGTACGACCGCAACGACACCGGCGCCCTCAGCCAGGGCTACCGGCAGACCTACCGGACGGTCGGGCTGTGCACGCTGTCGCCCTACCACCAGAGCGTGGACCTGGCGGACCCGACGTTCGGGCTGCCGAACGCCGCGCTGCAGTGGAACCAGACCTCCGGGCGGTGGGGCACCATCGTCGACCGGTACAGCGTGGCGGCCCGCGACCTGACCCCCGGCGGCGCCGCCCAGACCCTGGTCGCGCAGCCGTACTACCGCGACGACGCCTGCTTCGACGACGCCACCGGCAGCAACCCCGGGCCGCGCCTGAAGCTGCGCTCCGCCACCGAGCAGCAGACCGCGGCCGACGGCACGCCGCGCCGCTGCTGGACGCCGAAGGACGGCACCACCGAGTCCGACCACTTCTTCCAGGGCGACATCGGCACGCACGGCGTGCACCTGCTGTTCCTGGTCGACAGCGACAACGCCCGCCAGACGGTGCCGCTCAACGAGATCGTGTTCGACCAGCGGCAGGTCTTCCTGCCCGGCGATCCCGGCAACGTCGGCGAGTCGTACGGCCGGGCCTTCGACAAGCCGCTGCTGGTTGTGGCCTCATAGGACCATGGACCTGTACGGCCTGCCCCCCGAGCAGTTCACGGCGGCCCGCGACGCGGCAGCCAAACACGACAAGACCCTGAAGGCCCTGCGCCGGCCCACCGTCTCGGCCTGGGTCGTCAACACCCTGGTACGCCGGGACCCGGCGCTGCTCGACGCCCTGCTGGAGCTCGGCGCCTCGCTGGCCGAGGCCCAGCGGCAGCGCCGCGGCGACGACCTGCGCGAGCTCGGCGAGCAGCGCCGCCAGCTGCTGCAGGCGGTCACCGCCCGCGCCCTGGAGCTGGCCGGCCGGGACGTCAGCGCGAGCGTGCGGGCCGAGGTCGAGAGCACGCTGGACGCCGCGCTCGCCGACACCGGCAGCGGCGAGGCGGTCCGCACCGGCCAGCTCGTCCGGCCGCTGGCCTATGCCGGCTTCGGCGGCGTCGACCTCGACGGTGCGGTGGCTCCGCTGCCCCGGCGGCCCCCCAGCGCGCCCACTCGGAAGGACGCGGCCCGGGTCGCCGAGCTGGAGGCGCGGGCCCTCGGCGCCGCGGGTGCCCTCGACGACGCGGTCCGGGCCGCCGAGCGGGCCCAGCGCGCGGCCGAGGCGGCCGCCGAGGAGCTGGGGTCCGCCGCGCAGGAGCAGGCCGCGGCCGCGTGCCGGGTGCGCGAGGCCGAGGAGCAGCTCGAGACCGCCCGCCAGGCCACGGCGGCCGCCAAGGACCGGCGTACCGAAGCGGGGAAGCAGGCGCAGGCGGCCACCCGGGCGGTGGCGGACGCACAGCAGACGGCCGATGCGGCGCGGCAGGCGCTGCACCAGGAGCGGTTGCGCTAGCGGCGCCCGGCGAGGGTGTCGACCAGCTCGAGCGCGTCCTCGCAGCGGTCCAGCAGCTCCCCCACGTGGGCCTTCGTGCCCCGCAGCGGCTCCAGCGTGGGTACCCGCTGCAGCGACTCGCGTCCGACGTCGAAGATGACCGAGTCCCAGGAGGCGGCGGCGACCTGGGTCGGGAACTGCTGCAGGCAGCGGCCGCGGAAGTAGGCCCGGGTGTCGACCGGCGGTGTGCTGACGGCCGCCTGCACCTGCGCCTCGGTGACGAGGGTCTTCATGGACCCGCGGGCCACCAGCCGGTTGTAGAGGCCCTTGTCCTGCCGGACGTCGCTGTACTGCAGGTCGACCAGGTGCAGCTTGGGGGCGTCCCAGTCGAGCCCCTCGCGCTGCCGGTAGCCCTCGAGGACCTTCAGCTTCGCCACCCAGTCCAGCTCGTCGGCCAGCGACATCGGGTCGGTGGACAGCCGGTCCAGCGTGGACTCCCAGCGGACCAGCACGTCCGAGGTCTGCTCGTCGACGTCCGGCCCCAGCCGGTCCTCGACGTGCTTGCGGGCCTGCTCGCAGTACTCAATCTGCAGCTGCAGCGCGGTCATCTTGCGGCCGTCGCGCAGCGTCACCTGCTGGGTCAGCGACGGGTCGTGCGACACCGCCCGCAGCGCGCCGACCGGGGCCTCGACGGTGAGGTCGATGCCGTTCTGCCGCAGCCAGCCGTCCTCGATCATCGCGAGCACCAGGCAGGTGGTGCCGACCTTGAGGTAGGTGGAGGTCTCGGACAGGTTGGCGTCGCCGATGATGACGTGCAGCCGGCGGTACTTCTCCGGGTCGGCGTGCGGCTCGTCGCGGGTGTTGATGATGGG
>JAOPVD010000195.1 GCA_025966295.1 Frankiales bacterium
CGGTGGCCGTCTGGTGCTGCGAACGCTCTTCCTGCCCTACGCGCCGCCGGGCCGCGGCCGCCGGCTGCGCCGTACGGCGATGCTCGTGCTGCCGCCGCTGCTGGCGCGCGTGCCGGTCCGGCTGCTGGCGTGGGTGAGCCCGTCACGGCTGGTGCTGCTCCGGCGGCTGCCGTGACCGGGCTGCTCGCGACGGCGCGGGAGCGCTGGGGGGCGTGGGACGTCGGCACCCGGCCACCGCACTCGACGGTGCTGCTGGCCATGAAGCGAGAGGCCGCCAAGGCCACCACCGCGTTCCTGCTCGACGACCGCGGCGAGGTGGTCGCCGTCGCCAAGGCCGCGCGCTCCGGCCCCGGCGACGCGGTGCTCGAAAAGGAGGCGGCCGCGGCCCGGAGCTGGCACCGCAACGACTGGCCGCTCGTGCGGTCCAGCTGCCCGCGGGTGCTCGACCTGACCGGCGACCCCGGGGGTCGGGTGCTGTGGCTGTCGGCCGTGCCCGGCACCTCGATGCTGGTGTCCTACCTCGGCGCCGGTCACCTGCGCCGCCGCGGGGCGGTGACGGCCGACTTCGCCCGGGCCGCGGCCTGGCTCGACGCGCTTCAGGAGCAGAGCCAGGGGGAGCGCTACTCACTGGACGAGCTCCAGCAGCTGATGGACGGCACCTTCGCGGCCTACGGCGGCCAGGACCCGGCCGTGCAGGAGCTGTTCGCGGACGCCCGCACGGCGCTGGCCGCCAGCTGCCCGGACGGTGTCGTCAGCACCGCCGTGCACGGGGACTTCTGGATGGGCAACCTGCTGGTCGCCCAGGGGCGGGTGACCGGCGTGGTCGACCTGGAGCTCAGCGTCGAGCGCGGGCTGCCGATGACCGACGTCCTGAAGCTGCCGCTGTCCTACGCGCTGTACCTCGACACCGCCGGGCGCTGCCGGCCGCGCCCGGGCACCTGGGCGCACCTGGTCGGGTTCGAGGAGGTCTTCCTCGGAACCGGCCACCTGGCCAGGGCGGCCGCGGCGTTCGTCCACGGCCGGATGCAGCGCCTGGGGCTGGAGCCGGCGTCGCTGCGGGCCTTCCTGCCGCTGGTGCTCGCCCAGCAGGCCGTGCTGCAGCGGCACGACCCGGTGGCCGCCGACGGCTACGCCCAGCTGCTCGGCGTCCTCGCCCGGGGCCGCCGTACCTCCTGGGTCTGGAGCCCGGCTTGATGAGACCGCTGCTGCGCACCGCGAAGACCGGCACCCTGGCGGTGCTCGCGCTCTGCACGGGCACCGTCCTGGCGGTCCCGGCCGAGGCGGCCACCACCCTCTACGTCGACAAGAGCAGCCGCGCCTGCACCGACGTGGGCCCCGGCACCGCCGCCCGGCCGTTCTGCACGCTGGGCCGGGCGGCGACGGTCGCGACCGCCGGCCAGACGGTGCTGGTGGCCACCGGCCGGTACGCCGAGCAGCTGCAGCCGCGCAACAGCGGGACCTCCGGCAAGCCCATCACGTTCGCGGCCAAGTACGGCTCGAACGTCGTCATCACCGGCGGCACCTACGGGGTGCTCGTGTCCGGCCGCTCCTACATCACGGTGCGCGGCTTCACGATCGTGCACACGCCGGGCTCGGGCATCTACGTCAAGAGCTCCAAGCGGATCCGGCTCGAGAGCAACCGGGTGGCCTACTCCGGCACGCCCGGCGACGCCAAGAAGACGGCGCGCGGGATCACCCTCAACGCCACCACCGACTCGGTGGTGAAGGCCAACGTCGTGGACCACAACAGCGACACGGGCATCTTCCTCGGCGCGGGCACGACCCGGGTCACCGTGGTCAGCAACGAGAGCACCCGCAACGCCCGCGAGTACCTGCGCGGCGCCGCCGGCATCGACGTCCGCGGCCCCGGCAACAGCATCGTGAGCAACCGCAGCCACGACAACGAGGACTCCGGCATCCAGGTCCGGCTGGGCGGCGACAAGGCCCTGGTGGTCGGCAACCTGGTCTGGCGCAACGGCGACCACGGCATCGACGTGCTGCAGGCCCCCGGCGTCCGGGTGGTCGGCAACACCGCCTACGGCAACGCGACCGCGGGCATCAACTTCGAAGGCGCCAAGCCGGCTTCCTCAGGTGCCCGGGTGCAGAACAACATCGCCGTCGACAACGGCGTCAACAGCGACCGCACCGAGGGCAACATCCGGGTCGACGACAACGCCAAGGCCGGCACCGTGGTCGACACCAACCTGGTCTGGCTGAGCAAGCCGGGGGTGATGTACGTCTGGGGCACCGACAAGCACGCGTCCCAGACGGCGTTCGCGCACGCCGAGCCCGGCCAGGAGGCGAACGGGATCGAGGCGAACCCGCGCTTCGTCGACGCCGCCAAGAGCAACTTCCGGCTGCAGGTCAGCTCGCCGGCGGTCGACAGCGCGGACAGCGCCGCGAGCGGCCAGCTGCTGTACGACGTGTACCTGGTCCGGCGCGTCGACGTGAAGTCGGTGGCCAACACCGGCAGCGGACCGCGGCGCTACGACGACCGCGGCGCGGTCGAGCGCCCGTCGTAGCTACTGCTCGAGCGGGCTCTCGGCCGGCATCGGCGTCGGCTGGGGCGGCACGGTGGCCTGCTCCACGACGTCCGGGAGCACGACGACGAGGCGCTCGTGGGCCTGCGGCAGCCGCGCCAGGATGGTCGCCACCAGCTGCGACGGGTGGCCCACCAGGGCGGTGTCGACCAGCCGGCTGACGTGCAGCGGACCGCGGCTGCTGCTGGTGACCAGCACGTCGGCGTCCGAGACGTCCTCGACGACGATGAGCCGCTCGTTGGCCTCGACGTGCGCCCGGAGGACCTCGCGGAGCAACGGCGGCTCGGCGACGACCTGGACGCGCACGGGCCCGGCCGGAGTCAACGACCACCTCGGCCGAGGACGACCAGGACGGTGCGGGCCAGGATCTCCAGGTCCAGCCAGATGCTGCGGTGCGCCAGGTAGTACAGGTCGTAGGCGTGCGCCTCCCAGCGCGGCGCGACCCCGTCGGCGTAGCCCAGCCGGACGGCGGCCCAGCCGGTCAGCCCGGGCTTGCTGGCGTGCCGGGTCCGGAAGGCCGGCACCGTGCGCTGCAGCCCCTCCTCGAACTCCGGCCGCTCCGGCCGCGGGCCGATGAGGGTCATGTCGCCGCGCACCAGGTTCCAGAGCTGGGGCAGCTCGTCGAGGCGGGTGCGCCGCAGGACGTGGCCGAGCCGGGTGATGCGCGGGTCCCGGACGGAGGCGTACTGCGGCCCGGCGGCCTCGGCGTCGACCCGCATGGTGCGGATCTTCCAGATCGTGAACAGCCGGCCGCTCAGGCCGACCCGGACCTGCGAATAGAACAGCGGGCCCTTGTCGTCGAGCCGGACGGCCAGCCAGAGCAGCGGCAGCACGAACACCGTGCAGAAGACCAGACCGAAGGCGCCGACGACCAGGTCGACCACCCGCCGCAGGAACCGGGACACCGGCCCGCGCCGGACGTCGAACACCCCGAACGCCGGGTGCAGGCCGTCGAGGTCGACGCGGCGGTAGCGCTTCTCGTACACACCGCGGCCGTGCCGGATCGTGACGCCGCCGTTGCGCAGCACCTCCAGCGTGCGGGTGACGCGCTCGTCGGCGAGGGCGGCGCTGGATGCGCCGACCTGCTTGACCCCGGCGCGGCGGAGCGCGTCGAGCAGGTCCTCGGGGTCGAGGTAGGGCGAGGACGCGAGGGGGATCGCGTCCGGGAAGCGCCCGGCCTCGCGCTCGCTGGCCACGAGCAGGGTGTGTCGGTTCACGTCAGCTCCGAGGACGTGCGGGGTGCGGTCGCGAGACGGGCAGCAGCAAGCAGCCCGAGCAGCAGCCACACGTGGCGGAAGTGGAGGACCTCATGGGTCACGAGGCCCGGGACGACGGTCAGGACGGCGACAGCCAGGGCCGCCGGTGACGTGAGCCACGCGGCGCCACGGACGGCGACGCGCCAGGCGGTCACGACGGCCCCGCCGAGGAGCAGGAGGAGCGCGACCGCGCCCAGCACCCCGCGCTCGAGCAGGCTGGCGAGCAGGTCGCTGTGCAGGCTCTTGCCGACCTCCGAGACCTGTGCCAGCCGGATCCCGGCGGTGCCCGGACCGACCCCGACGAGGACCTCGTCGCCGAAGGTGTGGAAGCCGAGCTGCCAGAGCACGAAGCGGCTGGAGTCGGAGCGGTCGAGGCGCCCGATGCTGTTGTGCAGCACCGGGGTGTCGGCGATGACCGTCGGGGTCACGGCCAGGGCGGGGGCGGTCAGGCCGATGCCGAGGGCGGCGACCACGGCGGCCGCGGCCAGCTTGGCCGTGGACTGGAGCGAGTTCGGCGCGCGGAGCTGCCGGACGAGGCGGCGCACCAGCAGCACCGCGATGGCCAGCCCGGTGCCGATGAGCGCCGCCATCGAGCCGGTGAGGACGACGGCGATGACCAGCGGCACCACGAGCACCCGCCGCAGCCAGGCCCGCTGGACGACGGCGAGCACGAGGAACAGCGACACCGCGTAGTAGGAGCCGGCCAGGTTGGGGTTGGCGAACGTCCCGAACGCGCGGTGCTGGCTGGTGACGAGGATCCCCCAGGCGGCGGTGGGGATCAGGCCCGCCGCCGAGAGCAGCAGCGGCGCCGTCCACGCGACCGCGCCGGCGACCCAGGCCACCACGGCGCGCCGGGCCCACGGCCCGGGGGCGCTCACCACCCGGGTCACGGTGAGGGCCGCGAGCAGCAGGTACACGTCGGTGCCGATGGCCTGCAGCGAGTCGCCGGGGTAGCGGCTGAGCGCTCCGGCCAGCAAGCCGGCGAGGACAAGCAGCAGCGTCGGGAGCAGGTAGAAGGCGTGCGGGAAGCGCATCCGGCGGCAGGTGTCGAACAGGCCCCACGCGACCAGCGGCACCAGGGCCACGTCGACGAGCGAGGTCGCCTGCGGGCCCCGGTTGCCCCAGGCGGGCAGCAGCAGCGCGGCCAGCACCAGCAGGACACCGACCGAGGTCGGCACGGCGTCGCGGTGCGCGCGGGGCAACGTCATGGCAGCCCTGCGCCGGCGCGCACGGGGGCGTCGTCGTGGCCGAGGCAGCGCGCGTATACCGCGTCCAGCCCGTCCACCATGGCGCGGACGTCGAAGCGCCCACGCACCGAGGTGGCCGCGGCCAGGCCCCAGGCCTGCAGGCGGTCCAGGTCGGAGGTGGCCTCGAGCACCGCGTTGGCCAGCAGGTCGGGCCGGGCGGCCGGCACGAGCAGGCCGGTGTGCCCGGGGGAGACCAGGTCCGGGATGCCGTTGACCGCGGTCGCGACCGACGGCAGGCCGGCGAGGCAGGCCTCGGTGAGCGCCCGGCCGAGGCCCTCCCAGAGCGAGGACTGCACGAACAGGTCCGCGGTCGCCAGCAGGTCCGCGACGTCGTCGCGGTGGCCGAGCAGGTGCAGCCGGGCCAGCCCCGCAGCGGCCCGCTCGACCTCGGTCCGCAGCTCGCCGTCGCCGACCACGACCAGGTGCAGGTCGGGGTTGCCGGCAAGCGCCAGCCGGGCCGCCGCGACGAGGTCGAGCGGTGCCTTCTGCTCCATCAGCCGGCCGACCCAGACGCCGACCACCGCGTGCGGCGGCAGCCCGAGCCGGCGGCGGACCTCGGTACGGCGCTCCTCGGTGCGGGCGGTGGCGAACAGCCCCTCGTCCACGCCGCTGGCGACGACGACGCCCTGCCCGGCGGGCACGATCCGCAGCGCGCGGGCCTCCACCAGGTTGCTGTCGCAGACGCACACCACCTCGTGCGCGCGGCGGGCGGCGCGCCGCTCGGCGGCCAGCAGCACCGGCCGCAGGTAGCGCGCCGTCGCCGGGGTGACCGGCATCCCGTGCAGCGTGTGCACGATGGCGGGCACGCCCTCGGCGGCGGCCGCGAGGCGGCCCACGACGCCGGCCTTGCTGCCGTGCGTGTGCACCACGTCCGGCCGGAGCCGGGCCAGCACGCGCCGCAGCTCCTGGTACGCCGGCAGCTCACGCGCCGGCGCGAGGTCGCGCTGGAGGTGCACCAGGTCGACGACCTCGTCCGCCACCCGCGCGGCCCGCTCGGCCTGGGCGCCGCCGGCGGGGGCGGCGATCACCACCCGCCAGCGGTCCCGGTCGAGCCCCTCGCAGGTCGCGAGGGTGTTGTCCTGGGCGCCGCCGTGGTCCATGTGGTTCAGGACGTGCAGGACGACGTGCGGCTCCGGCATCACGCCACGCCCGCCCGGCGCATCCTCGTGGCGGCGCCGGCGGCGAGCACGGTGGACAGCCCACGGCTCGGGTCCTGCGCCTCGCGACGACGCCGCTCGTCGACCCACATCCACTCGGCGGCGAGGCCGTCGATGAGGGTGGTCTTCGGTGCGTAGCCGAGGTCGGCGTGCGCCAGGCTCGTGTCGGCACCGGTGTGCCGCACGTCGCCGAGGCGGTCGGCCTGCCTGTCGACGAGGACGGTCTTGCCGCTGACGACCTGCAGCGTGTCGAGGCACTCGGCCAGGGACACCCGGCTGCCGCCGCCGATGTTGTAGACGGCGCCGGGCTTGCCCTTGGTGGCGGCCAGCATGTTGGCCTCGACGGCGTCCTCGACGAACGTGAAGTCGCGGGTCTGGCCACCGTCGCCGAACATCGTGATCGGCCGGCCGTCGAAGACGGCCTCGCAGAACAGCCGGAACGCCATGTCCGGCCGCTGCCCTGGCCCGTAGACCGTGAAGTAGCGCAGCGCCGTCACGTCGATGCCCATGCTGCTGGCGTAGGCCCGGCCGAGCTGCTCGGCGGACAGCTTGCTGACGCCGTACGGCGACACCGGTGCGGGCAGGTCCTGCTCGCTGGTGGGCAGCCGGAGGGCGTCGCCGTAGACGCTGGAGGACGAGGCGTGCACGAGCTTCGGGACGCCGACGGCGGCCATCGCCTCGAGCAGCCGCTGGGTCGCCAGGATGTTGTTGCGCACGTAGCCGGAGAAGTCCTCGCCCCAGCTGGCCCGCACGCCAGGCTGGCCGGCCTGGTGGAACACCACGTCGACGCCCTCGAGCAGCGGCGCCAGCGAGGCGGTCGCCAGGTCGTCGGTGAGCCAGCAGAAGCCGTCCTCGCCGAGCAGCGGCGCGAGCGCCGACATCTTGTCCAGCGGGTCGTAGTACGGCGTGATGCAGTCGACGCCGACCACCTCGTGGCCCTCCGCGAGCAGCCGGGTGGCGAGGTGCGAGCCGAGGAAGCCGGCGGCACCGGTGACGAGAGCCTTCACGCGGCACCTGCCGAGACCGCGGCCTCCGACGGGCTGGCGTCCAGCGCGTCGGTGAGGTCGATCTGGAGCGGCACCGCGGTGGTGCCCAGCAGCAGGTCGAGAGGGGCCTCCGCCGTGCGGTGCCAGGGTCGCCGCGGCGCGGCGAGCAGGTAGAGGTGCAACTGACGGTCGGAACTCATCTCAAGATCCCCCTCGGGTGGTCTGCAAGCCGTCGACGGTGGTGGTCGTGGCCGCGCGGAACGGCTCGGCCCAGTCGATCGGGGTCGGGTCAGGCGACGTCACGACGGGTGCCGGACGCAGGTCGACGACGGGCTGCGGCGCGGGGGCTGCCGGAGCGGGGGCCGCCGGAGCGGTGATCGCCTGGGGGGGCGTGCCGGGCACGG